>NZ_FVZN01000001.1 GCF_900168685.1 Solibacillus isronensis
AAGGTGCAAGCACCAATAAAATTTTCGCTCGACTTGCATGTATTAGGCACGCCGCCAGCGTTCGTCCTGAGCCAGGATCAAACTCTCCATAAAAGTAGTTTGAAAGCTCATTTGCTTTGCTAGCGATTCAACTTCGTTAGAAGTTGAAATCTATTGTTTGCTTCATTTAAGAAGCTTGTTTCATTAACGTTGCTTGTTCAGTTTTCAAGGTTCATTGCGTTGTCGTTGTGACAACTTTTATATCTTACCATTTATGTGATATGGATGTCAACAACTTTTTTCAAAAAGTTTTCAACTCATATTTCACTATAAATTCGGTAACTCTTATACTTTACCACTCTGAAGTCGAAAAGTAAAGAACTTTGTAATTTGTTGCGTCACGTTTTAGCGACAAGAAATAATATACCACCCCTACAACTATATTGCAATAGTTATTTCAAAAAATATTATACTTTTTATTAAAATCTATTCCCCTCTCGTGATTCCTTTCACTTTATATAGAAAAGAATGCCTAATAGCCCCCATCTCTTTATATCCTTCTATAGTACCCTAAACCCCAGCACACCCTCACCGTTCACCAAAAACAAGTAATTACGCCCTTCTTTCTATAATAAAGAAAAGAGCCATGCGAATAACGCAGGGCTCTTATTAAGCTAAACTTATTTCGTTGTATGACGCATTGTCGGGAATAATAAAACATCACGAATTGATGGTGAGTTCGTTAATAACATTACTAAGCGGTCAATACCGATACCTAAACCACCAGTTGGCGGCATACCGTATTCTAATGCTTCGATGAAATCATTATCCATTTCATGTGCTTCGTCATTTCCTGCTTCTTTTTCGGCCATTTGAGCTTCGAAACGCTCACGTTGATCGATTGGATCATTTAATTCTGTGAAAGCATTTGCATGCTCACGGCGAACGATAAATAGCTCAAAACGGTCTGTGAAGCGTGGGTCTTCAGGATTTTTCTTCGCTAATGGAGAAATTTCCACTGGGTGACCTGTTACGAAAGTAGGTTGTACTAATGTTTCTTCTACTTTTTGTTCAAAGAATTCATTAATGATGTGACCTACTTCATGTGCATCTTTAATTTCCACGCCGTGTTCAGCAGCATGTTTGCGTGCCTCTTCTACAGTCATTGGTGCCCAGAAATCTACACCTGTTGCTTCTTTAACTGCATCTACCATATGCACACGTTTCCAGCCAATACCTAATTCAATTGTATCTTCACCGTATTGTACAGATGTCGTACCAAGAACGTCTTGTGCCACATGTGCAATAAGGTTTTCTGTTAAGTCCATAATATCATTATAGTCTGCATACGCTTCATATAATTCGATCATAGTGAATTCCGGATTGTGACGAGTTGAAATACCTTCGTTACGGAATACTCGGCCGATTTCATAAACTTTTTCCAAGCCGCCAACGATTAAACGTTTTAAATGCAGCTCGATAGCGATACGCATATATAGTTCCATATCCAATGCATTGTGGTGTGTAATGAACGGACGAGCCGCCGCACCACCTGCAATTGTATGCAACATTGGTGTTTCAACTTCCAAATAACCATTGTTATCTAAATAGTTGCGGATTGCACGGATGATTTTTGAACGTTGGATGAATGTTGTTTTTGATTCATCGTTTGTCATTAAATCTACATAACGTTGACGGTAGCGTTGTTCTACATCTGTCAGGCCGTGGAATTTATCAGGTAGCGGGCGTAACGCTTTTGTTAGGAAAGTGAACTCTGTCGCTTTAACAGATAGCTCTCCAACTTGCGTACGGAATACGTTTCCTTTTACCCCTACGATATCCCCAAGATCTGCTTTGTTGAATAATTCATATGCTTCTTCACCGATTGCATCTTTACGTACATAAATTTGGATTTGGCCAGCTAGATCCTGGATATGCGCAAAACCTGCTTTACCTTTTCCGCGCTTCGTCATAATACGTCCAGCGATTACAACTTGACGTGGATTTTCTTCTAATTGCTCTTTATCAAATTGCTCATTTTCTGCAATAACTTCGTTCGATAAATGTGTGCGTTCAAAACGGCTGCCGAATGGGTCCATACCGTTTTCGCGAATATCTGTCATCTTCTGGCGTCTCACCAAAAGTTGGTCGTTTAATTCTTCGATATTTGACACGTATTTCACTCCTTAATGTTTTTGCGCTCCAAAACGGCACAATAGTCCATAATGTTTCCATTGTACAGCATTTCTTTTAGTGATTCACCTGTTTCGAATTAATTTTAAATATCAGATAATTCTGTTAAGCGAATTTCCTTTACATAATAAAAAGGCACCATGTACTGATGCCTTTTACTACTGTTTATACAATAACCGCTTCTTCTTCGTATTCATCTGCAACACTGTTTAAAAGTATACGTAAATCTTGCTCAGTCTCTGTTAAATTGATGGCATTACGGATTTTCCCGTTTCCGCGAATTCCTTTTAAATACCATGATGCATGTTTACGCATTTCTCTTACCGCTACTTTTTCACCCTTAAGTGCTTTTAAACGTTCAAAATGAAGTAAACAAACATCCATCTTTTCACGAATAGAAGGCTCTGGAATTTGAATACCTGATTCCAAGTATTTCACCGTTTGATAGATCATCCATGGATTCCCTAAAGCAGCACGACCAATCATAACCGCATCTGCATTCGTATGTTCCAGAATGCGCTTTGCATCTTCCGGTGTTTCTACGTCCCCATTTGCGATAAATGGGATACTAATATTTTTCTTCACTTCGGCTAAGACATCCCAGTTTGCCTTACCTTCATACATTTGCACACGAGTTCGGCCATGCATTGCAATAGCGGCTGCACCTGCACGTTCTGCTGCTTGGGCATTTTCTACAGCGAATACACGCTCTTCATCCCATCCGATACGCATTTTTACCGAAACTGGCTTATCGACTGCATCGACAACAGCCGAAACCATTTCGTAAATTTTGTTCGGATCAAGAAGCCATTTTGCGCCAGCTTCACATTTAATAATTTTGTTTACAGGACACCCCATATTGATATCGATAATGTCGGCTGTTGTATGTTTGTCTACAAACTTTGCTGCCTCTACTAAATTTTCTTTGTCTCCTCCGAAAATTTGCAGTGTCATCGGATTTTCGCGCTCATCAATATAAAGCATGTCCAATGTTTTTTTGTTGCGGATATTCAACGCTTTATCACTGATCATTTCCGCGTAGACTAATCCTGCACCAAACTCTTTTACAGTTAAACGGAAAGCCGAGTTGCAAATTCCGGCCATTGGGGCAAGAACGACACGGTTATCCATAATAATATCGCCTATTTGGAATGGCTTTTGGTCGATGTTTGACACCTTTTGTTCCCTCCACTAGGTTATTCACCTTTTAATTCGTTTACATCTATTTGTAATACATCTGCAATTGTTTGAAGCTGTTCTTCAGAGGCACTTTTCTCTCCTCGTTCAATACGTCCTAAAATTGTTACAGATATACCTATATGTTTTGCAAATTCGGTTTGCTGAATTCGTTTCAGTTTTCGAAAGGCACGAATTCTGCGACCGTATTGATTTTCTTCCACAGATTGACGCCTTCTTTCTCTATATCAAGTGCATGTAACGCTTTTTGCACGCCTACAAGCATATCATAGTTTTGCGTCATAATCTCTTCTAACGGTACAAGCACGAATGCACGCTCATACATACGAGGATGTGGAACTGTTAATTTTTCTGTTTCATACTGTTCTTGACCATACAGCAAAATGTCCAAATCGATTATTCGCGGTCCCCAGCGGAATTCACGAACACGGCCAAGATCATTTTCGATTTTTTGGCATTGCGCTAGAAGCTCATAGGCATCAAGCTCCGTTTCAAGAGCAACGGCAATATTTAAAAAATCGGCCTGGTCTGTATAACCTACTGCTGCTGTTTCATAAATTGAAGAAATCGATGTTACTGAAATGGCCTCATTTGCAATGAGCAGCTTTACCGCGTCCTGCAAGTTTTGCTCACGCTCACCGATATTCGTACCAATCGATAAATATGCTGTCGTCGTCATATGAATTGCCCTCTTGTAATTTCGACTGCGACTTCTTTATAATGTCCCGGAATTGGAGGATCAGGCTTAATAATTTCGACGCGGCATCCAAAAATGTGACCTTCATACTGCGTTAAAATACTTGAAGCAACTTTTTCCGCTACCGCTTCAATTAATTTATACGGTTTACCTTCAATCACTTCTTTACAAATATCATAAACGCCAACATAGCTTACCGTATGATCCAGCTCGTCTGTCTCACCCGCCCGCTTCATATCAACAGCAAGCGAAACATTAGCCCGAAAGCGTTGTCCTAATACGTTCTCTTCCGGCAATACACCGTGATAACCAAAAAACTGCATTTCTTTTAAATGAATATAATCCATTGCAAACTCCTTAATGTCTCGGTGCCAATTCACCTTGTACTTCAAATTTCCCTACAAGCGCATCCATCATTTTCACTGTACGCGCCACTTCCTTTACATCATGAACACGCATCATATGGCAGCCCTTTTGGACACCAAATGCACAAGTTGCAGCTGTCCCTTCCACTCGTTCCTCTACAGGTAATTCCAAAATTGACCCAATCATACGTTTGCGCGATGTCGCAAGCAATACCGGATAACCTAATGCAACAAGCTCATCGAGGCGCTGCATCGTTTCAATGCTTTCACTTAGACTTTTCACAAAACCGATGCCCGGATCAAGGAAGATATGCTCATCACGTACTCCCGCTGCTTTTGCAATCGCAATACTTTCCTGCATATCGGCCATATAATCAGCAAAGTAGTTATCGTACTGATCAGACAGACGGTTATGCATTAAAATAATCGGCACATCCAATTCTGCTGCGACATTTGCCATTTCAGGATCCGCTTTTGCTCCCCATATGTCATTAATAATATGTGCGCCAGCTTCAATTGCGGCACGCGCAACATTTGATTTATACGTATCAATCGAAATAATCGCAGGTACTTCTTTTAGAAGCGCTCGAATTACCGGTACGACACGTGCTATTTCCTCCTCATCGGAAATTCGTATATAGCCAGGGCGTGTCGATTCCCCGCCGACATCGATAATTTTCGCTCCATCTGCCACCATTTTTTTCGCCTGGGCAACGGCTTTTTCAACCGAATTGAACTTGCCGCCATCCGAAAATGAGTCCGGTGTTACATTTAAAATGCCCATCACGAATGTTTCTTTGCGAAAATCCAGTTCAATCCCATTTAATGTGAGTACTTTATAGTTTTCTAACATGACGGTCTCCTAAACGCGTAATGATTTTCTGTAAATATAGTTGATGCAGCTTTTTATATAGTCTGCCTTCACTGCCGGCAAACTGTACCTTCCCGATACGGGAAATCGGTACAAGCTCCTGTACAGCTGTTGTAACAAAGCATTCATCCGCCTGTTCCAATTCCCATGCCATAAAGCGGCCTTCCCTGACCGGAATGTGGAGTTCGTCAGCGAGTTGAATGACTATTTTTCGGGTAATGCCCGGTAAAATACCTAAATTAGTAGAAGGCGTATACAGTATACCATCTTTTATCCAAAAGACGTTTGACGTAATGCCTTCTGCAACAACACCGTCCTGATCAGTAAAGAAACCTTCTTGTGTCGCTAAACTCGGCAATTCTAGCCGCGCTCGAATATTATTGCCGTAATGATGACTTTTATAGCGAATCTGCTGTTCAGGGGAATTACGCGCTGTTTTCAGCCAGACCGCTTCTTTTTCTGTACCGCGCACCATATTCGGCAGTTCTTTACGAAACAGAATAACGGTTGGTTCGTTATATTCTGTCGGAGCAAGTCCAATCGGATGCTCACCAGCCGATACATTTAAACGAAAATACCCTTCTTTGCCATCCTGTGCATTGAGCTTTTCAATAACCTCTTCTATGTTCTGTAGCGTATATGGAAAATGAATACGGTATTCTTTTAGCGCTTCCAGCAGGCGGCTGAAATGTTCATGCAAATAGACAGCCTTCCCCTCATACGTCCGAAACGTTTCAAAAAAACCGAGTCCATATAAAAAACCGTGATCAAACGGGGAAATTTTCAAATCCTGTTCATCGATATACTGGCCATTCATCCAACAAAGCATTGTCCATTCCTCCTAACAATACGTCTCAATAAATGTTCGTAACAGCTGCTTGCCGTCTTCAGTCATAATTGATTCCGGATGATATTGAACCCCTTCAATCGGATACTGTTTATGACGCAGACCCATAATTTCGCCTTCCTCTGTCCAAGCCGTCACTTCCAGACATTCCGGTAATGTTGCAGGCTCTACGATCAGTGAATGATAACGCGTTGCTAAAAATGGGTTCGCATTCTTTCTGTGCAAGCCAACCCCATTATGAAGAACAGGTGAAGTTTTCCCGTGCATCAATCTCTCTGCACGCACAACATCGCCGCCAAACACTTGTGCAATTGCCTGATGACCTAAGCACACACCTAAAATCGGAAGCTTCCCTGCAAAATGTTCGATAATACGAAGACTTTCTCCCGCATCATTTGGTGTACAAGGTCCTGGTGAAATAACAAGCATCATCGGACGGAGCTTTTCGATTTCTTCCACCGTAATTTCGTCATTGCGCTTTACGACCAGCTCATGGCCGAATTCACCGAAGTATTGCACTAAGTTATATGTAAACGAATCATAGTTATCAATCATTAAAATCATTTGCTCACCTCTTCTGCCATCGCTTTTGCCTGCCACATTGCTTTCGCTTTATTCATTGACTCAATATACTCGTTTTCCGGAATCGAATCGATGACTATTCCGGCACCGGCCTGAATGTAGGCAATGCCATCTTGAATATACGCTGTACGGATAACAATATTTAATTCCAAGTCACCTGTATAGCCAATCCAACCGATTGATCCTGTGTAAAGACCACGGCGTACCGGCTCAAGCTCTTCAATAATTTCCATCGTACGGATTTTCGGTGCCCCTGTAATCGTTCCACCCGGGAACATTGCCCGAATGACATCCGCATTTGTTTTCCCTTGCGCAATTTCCCCGCGGACATTCGAAACAATATGCATTACATGCGAGTAATGCTCGATGACCATGAACTCATTTACTTCTACCGTTCCGTATTTGCTCACCCGTCCTAAATCATTGCGTTCCAGATCAACCAGCATGACATGTTCTGCGCGCTCTTTCTCATGTTCAATAAGCTCATTGGCCAACGCTAAATCTTGCTCCTCAGATGTTCCGCGCGGACGTGTTCCTGCAATTGGTCTTGTTGAAAGCTCATTGCCCTTACGTTTTACAAGCAATTCCGGAGAACCGCTCACAACCGCAAAATCTTCACTTTCGATATAAGCCATATACGGCGAAGGATTAAACGAACGAACCGCCTCATACATCGCAATCGGTGCAGCGGAAAGTTTTTTCGCCTGACGCACAGACAAGTTCACCTGGAACACATCACCTTGTCCAATATAATGCTGAATTTTATGTATAGCAGCTTCAAATGCATCCCCGCTGAAAGAAACTTGTAATTCCGCTTCATCCTGCTGCATGTTTTTTGCTGTTTCCTGATTAAAATGACGCTTTTCCAACCCGGCTTCCGCATACTGTTGCCAATCCGTTTGCCATGAGGGTAAATCGACTTCACTAGTAGCAAATTTCATTAATGTTACTTCACCTGTTTGGACATTATGTATTGCCCAATGATCAAATAAATAAAAATAAAGATCCGGTACTTTTAAGTCATCTTCCGCCTGATTTGGAAGGAATTCAATCGTGCGTGCATAATCATATGAAATAAATCCAATTGCCCCACCCTGGAAATCAGGAAGTTTCGAATTCGATTCAAGCTTGTACTCGGCGATCACTTTTTCCAGTTCCGCAAGTGCCTCACCTGTTTTCAGCTCTGTCTCTCCATTTTTCCAAGTCAGTTCAAGGCCTTGAGCTACTGACTTTGCGGTTGCAATAGGCTCCCATGCGGCGATTGAATAATGCCCTCCACGACCGCTTTCCATAAACGCCCGCTGTTTTTCTTTTGCCGTCTGTTCCTGGAAACTATAATAAAATTCGTCTTTTGTCATGTAAAATGTATGTGTTTCTAGTTGTTGCATCTATTTACACCTGCTTTACCTTTTTCTTAATTAAACTCGATAACGCTGTAAAAATCCATTTTTAACTTAGCAGTTTCTAAGAAAAAAAGCCATTTTACGAGAGGGATTCTCGCAAATTGGCTTTTAAAGATTTCTTAGATAAATTTTAATTAGTCTTCAAATTGGTATAAAGGTGTTGATAAGTAACGCTCACCGTTTGATGGGATAATCGCTAATACGTTTTTGCCTTTACCTAAACGTTTTGCTGTTTCGATTGCTGCGTAAATTGCTGCACCTGAAGAAATACCAGCTAAAATACCTTCTTCGCGCGCTACTTTACGTGCATATTCGAATGCCGTTTCGTTTTCAACCGGTAATACAGAATCATATACTTCTGTGTTTAATACGTCCGGAATGAAACCTGCACCAATACCTTGAATTTTATGTGGGCCAGGGTTACCGCCTGAAAGAATTGGAGAATCTTTAGGCTCAACAGCGATAATTTCGATTTCAGGGAATTTTTCTTTCAATACTTCACCTGCACCAGTAATTGTACCGCCAGTACCTACACCTGCAACAAATGCATCTAATTTTAAGCCTTCTTGCTCGAATGCTTCCGCAATTTCAGGACCTGTTGTTAAACGGTGAATTTCTGCGTTTGCTTCATTTTTAAATTGTTGTGGCAAGAAGTAACCTTCTGACTTAGATAATTCTTCTGCTTTTGCAATTGCACCTTTCATACCTTCTGGACCTGGTGTTAATACTAATTCAGCACCATAAGCACGTAAAAGGTTACGACGCTCTAATGACATTGTTTCAGGCATTACTAAAACTGCTTTATAACCTTTTGCTGCAGCAATCATTGCTAAACCGATACCTGTGTTACCAGAAGTCGGCTCGATGATTGTACCGCCTGGCTTTAATGTGCCGTCTTTTTCCGCTGCTTCAACCATAGCTAAAGCTAAACGGTCTTTTACTGAAGAACCCGGGTTAAAGTATTCAAGTTTTACGTAAACTGTACCTTCATTTTCACTTGTTGCATTGTTTAATTTTACGATTGGTGTGCGACCTACTAAGTCCGCCACTGAATTTGCTAATTTACTCATATTATCCATTCCTCTCCAAATCCCTACCAATTCAATAGGTTTTACTTAATTTGTATCTTATCAATTTTTAATACTACTTGTCAATTAATTGAAACGAAATTTTTTGAAAATTTCTGACTATTTTGCTTTAAAAATTAAAAAATGCAGGACAACAAAAATTGATTTCCATTCCGGGGACGCTTTCCGGGGGCACGGCGTGGGGCCAACAAGATGTTGGTCACAAAAGCGTTGCCACAGGACGTGGCGTTCTTAGCTTTTGTTCCTAGTCTCAGGCGTCGTGCTTATCCCCCAGGAGTCGCCCCTCCATTCCAATCAATTTTATAAAGTAGCAGTTTCTCAATAAAAGTTCTTCTTTCACTAAAAACTCCAACTTCTGTCCTTGCCTGTCTAAAATCTTGCGTTAATTTTTGGATTCTCCATAGATCCATGTGGCATCAAATTCTGCCCAGAAAGCTTCCGGTGTAATGGAAGGCGGCAGCTGTTCTAAAGCAAGCTGGCGTTTTACATGGCCTTCTACTTCATCAAAGCTGAATGACTGCCCTTCCATGTTCTCTGTAACCTTGACGATCGCATAGCGTCCATCGCTTAATACAAATGGTTTGGAAGTCTCCTTTTCCTTCAGCTTTTCCACTACCGGTAAAATTGCAGGATCGACTGCCGACTGACTTGATGAAATAAAGCCAATATCGCCTCCTAAACTAGCCGAAGCTGTATCCAATGAATGCTCACGTGCCAGAACCGCAAAATCAGAACCGTCCTTCAGCTCTTTTTCCACCCGTTCCGCGTCCTCTTTTGAATTCACGATAATCATACTTGTTCGGTGTGTAGTTGGAATATTATAAATCGACTTATTGTCTTCATAATATTTTTTCGCCTCGTCCTCTTCCACTACAATATCATTTGTTAGTACTTTATCCAGGATGAGTTGAGCACGCATTTTTTGACGCAGTTGCTCTGGAGATAAGCTATGTAGAGTTGTATCATTTGAATCTTGTGCCGAGCGTAATAGGGCTATTTCTAAATCAATCTCTTCATCTTTTACTTCGAGTTTATATTTTTTCGCAGCTTTTTCCATAACAGCTTCATTTACTAAACTCTGCAATGTTTCTTTTCCGTATCGGTTTTCCATTTCAGCGAGCCATTGTTGGCGTGTAATTGGATCTCCCTCGACGGCAGCAATTTTTTCGCCGCCGCCATCTTCTTTTTCTGATGTTTTTTCATCAGATGGGAGTAACCATAAAACAAACCAAAATAGATTTCCGATTAACAATAGCAGCAATAGCAGCAACGTAGGTTTTGTTTTTAAGCGTCGTTGTGTGTACGGTAAATTATTTTGTGGTTGTGGTGTTTGGTGTAGATTACGATTGGATTTCATTCACAAAGCCTTCAAGTTCATTTCTATCGAAGTGGTACTTTTCTAAACAGAAGTGACATTGCGCTTCTGCTTGACCATCTTCGTCAATCATTTCCTGAATCTCACCGACACCTAAACTGATAATTGCCGCACCAAAACGCTCTTTTGAACATTGACATTGGAACTGTACAGGCATTGATGAAAGAATTTGAACATTTCCTTCTCCTAATACCGCCTCTAAAATTTGCTCAGGTGAATATCCCTTTTCAATCATTTTTGATACAGGCTCAATTGATGACAAACGTTTTTCAATTGCTTCGATCGTTTCTTCATCACAGCCTGGCATTAATTGAATAATAAAGCCACCTGCAGCTAAAATTGTATTATCCGGATTTACTAATACACCTAAACCTACTGAAGAAGGTACCTGTTCAGATGAAGCGAAGTAGTATGTGAAGTCTTCAGCGATTTCACCTGAGACAATCGGTGTTTGACCCGAGAACATATCACGTAAACCTAAGTCTTTAACAACTGTCAATGCCCCCTGAGAACCGACACCTGCACGTACATCCAGTTTTCCTTGTTCATTTAATTCAAAGTGAACATGTGGGTTTGTCACGAAGCCGCGCACATCTCCTTTGGCATCTGCATCGATAACCATTGGACCGATTGGACCGTCCCCTTCAATTTTTACCGTAATTTTGTCGTCCCCTTTTAACATCGCACCCATCATAACAGATGCTGTCATTGAACGGCCAAGCGCAGCAGATACGACCGGCCATGTATTATGACGGCGTTGTGCTTCTCCTACAGTTTCAGTTGTATTTGTTGCAAATGCACGAACTTGTCCGTCATATGCAATTCCTCTTACTAAGTAGTCTTTCATGTTGAAATTCCTCTTTTCTATTGATTTCTTTTATAAATCGTTGCGAGTCCCTTGAGTGTCAAAAATGGATCGACGACATCAATCATCTGGGTTTCATTAGCGATTAACTTTGCCAGCCCGCCAGTTGCTATAACGAGGGGCTCTTCTTTACTTTGAGCCTTCATACGGCTGACGATGCCTTCTACTTGTCCTAAAAAACCGTAAAAAACACCTGCTTGCATAGCAGCTACCGTATTTTTTGCCACAACTTGTGATGTATGGGCAATTTCTATGCGAGGTAGTTTGGCAGCACGTGTATAGAGCGCCTCTGTTGAAATGGCAATACCGGGTGCAATGGCGCCCCCAACATAATCGCCGCGCTCATTAATAAAGCAATACGTAATCGCTGTACCAAAATCGATAATAATTAGTGGTCTGCCGCTATACTGCTGTAATGCGGCAACCGCATTCACGATACGGTCTGAACCCACTTCACGCGGATTTTCATACTTTATATTCAAGCCTGTTTTTACACCGGGCCCTACAATTAAAGGCTGGATATTGAAATATTTTTTACACATTAATTCAAGTGCAAACATGATAGGTGGCACAACTGAGGATATAATAATCCCTTTTACTTGTTCAAATGAAATGCCTTCATGAGCAAAAAACGCCTTAAATTGCATCGCATATTCATCTTCAGTTTTCCGTATGTTTGTTTCTGTCCGCCAATGATGGATAAGTTTATCCTGATGATAAATTCCTAAAATGATATTGGAGTTACCTGCATTCATTACTAAAATCACAAGTGGCACCTACTTTTCCTGTACTGAAAAAAATCATACCATATTTGGCCATCTACTATACAGTATTCAGTATTTTTAGCCGGCAATCCTTCCCTTTCAACAACATCCGTTGATTTCTCAAGCGGACAGAAACTTTCTTCTAGAGTCTGCGGCCTCCATTTTAATCAACATACGTTCTGTCAAAAGGCAACATAATAAGAAGAAAAAACTGACTATCTCCTTTTCCCAGGAAATAGTCAGTTTCGTTGTATTATTTTGGACGGTCTTCATCGATGCCTTGCGGGCGATCATCTGAAACGTCTTTCGGTAAATCTTCAACTGTTGGTGATTTCTTCTCACCTTGAACTTCTTCGTTGATCGAAACATTACCAGCAGTTTCAATTGTTGGTGTTGCTTCTTTTTGTTCTTTTGGAAGCTCTGATTCTACTACCGCCTCTTCAGGAGGTAATATACCGTGGTCGCGTAAATGTTCGATTTGTTGAGCATTTAACGTTTCTTTTTCAATTAACGTATTTGCGATTAAATCTAGTAAATCACGACGCTCTGTTAAAATACGTTTCGTACGAGCATATTGCTCATCAACGATACGCTGAACTTCTTTATCAATTTCATATGCTACTGTATCAGAATAGTTTTGGTCTGAACCGAAGTCACGACCTAAGAATGGGTTGCCGCCTTGGTTTGAACCGTATTGAACAGCACCAAGACTATTGCTCATTCCGTATTCTGTTACCATTGCACGTGCAATGCTCGTTACTTTCTGGAAGTCATTATGTGCACCTGTTGATACTTCGCCAAGTACGATTTCCTCCGCAACACGTCCGCCAAGTAACCCGGCAATACGGTCAAGTAACTCTTGCTTAGTTGTGAAGAAGCGTTCTTCTTTCGGTAACATGATGGCATAACCACCAGCTTGACCACGAGGGACAATCGTTACTTTATGAACAGTGTCTGCTTCATCCAACTCAAGACCGACAACTACGTGACCAGCTTCATGGAATGCAACAAGCTTTTTCTCTTTTGGAGAATATACACGGCTTGCTTTTGCAGGACCGGCAATTACGCGGTCAGAAGCTTCATCAATATCAGCCATGTTAATTGTTTTTTTGTTTTTACGAGCTGCTACTAGAGCTGCTTCGTTTAACAAGTTTTCTAAATCTGCACCTGAGAATCCTGGTGTACGCTGTGCAACGGCAGCCAAATCAACTGTATCTGATAACGGCTTATTGCGTGCATGTACTTTAAGGATTGCTTCACGGCCTTTTACGTCTGGGTGACCAACCGTAATTTGACGGTCAAAACGACCTGGACGTAATAATGCTTTATCTAGAATATCCGGGCGGTTTGTTGCAGCGATGATAATAATACCTTCGTTTGCACCGAAACCATCCATTTCAACTAGTAATTGGTTTAATGTTTGTTCACGCTCATCGTGTCCACCACCAAGACCTGCACCACGTTGACGACCTACTGCATCAATCTCATCGATGAAAATGATACATGGGGCATTTTTCTTAGCGTTTTCAAATAAGTCACGAACACGAGATGCACCGACACCGACGAACATCTCTACGAAATCAGAACCTGAAATCGAGAAGAATGGTACGCCCGCTTCACCGGCAACAGCACGTGCAAGTAAAGTTTTACCTGTACCTGGAGGACCTACTAATAGAATCCCTTTTGGAATACGTGCACCGATATCAGTGAATTTACGGTGATCTTTTAAGAAATCTACTACTTCAACTAGTTCTTGTTTCTCTTCGTCAGCACCTGCCACGTCATTGAAACGAACTTTTTTCTTCGTGTCATCAAATAGTTTTGCTTTTGATTTCCCGAAGTTCATCACCTTATTACCGCCACCTTGCGATTGGCTTAGTAAGAAGAAGAATAAAATAATAATGATGACAAATGGAATGATGCTCGTAAGGAATGTTACGAACCCACTTGTTTGTGGTTGTTCTAAAATTTCCACTCCCGGATATTCGCCGTTTGCAACTTGTTCTTCAATTTGCAAAATACGGTCTACAGAAGTTTGGTCATTTTGTAAAACGTTTACTGTGAAAGTTTCGCCTTCTTCAGCGCCTCTCATCTGACCTACAATTTTATACACGCCTCTTTCAGGCTGTATATCCATAGAAGCAATCTCATTGCTCTCTAAAGCCTCAAAAAACGCATAGTAATCAAGGTTTTCAGTTGTCTTTTTTCCACCATTAAATGTTCCAAAAATCCCGATAATCACGAGAAATATTAGTAAATAAAATATGGTGTATCGAAATATTCGATTCATCCCCAGCCTCCTCACAACGTTACAGAAAAACTATAAGTAAAATCTTAACATACGTTGAAATTTTCATACAATAAAAAGCACCGCACATTTTAAACGTCAAAACGAATTATGACAAAATGCGTTCATTTACTACTTATGTCTGGATGCTTGCCTCAAAATTGAAGGTTTGTACAATCTAGAAAATATTAAAATGAGTATACTTCACGTTTTAAAATTCCAATGTAAGGTAAGTTACGATATTTCTCTGCATAATCTAAACCATAGCCTACAACAAAACCGTCCGGAACTTCGAAGCCAACAACATCTGCATTCAATTCCACTTTACGACCAGATGGCTTATCCAGTAACGTTACGATTCTAATCGATTTTGCTTTACGATATTTAAATAAATCTACTAAATAGCTTAATGTCAAACCACTGTCGATAATATCTTCAATAATAATGACATCGCGGCCTTCCACACTTGTATTTAAGTCTTTAAGAATTTTTACTTCCCCAGATGAAACAGTTGCATTCCCATATGAAGTAACATCCATAAAGTCCAGTTCTACATAAGAATCGAAACGTTTCATCAGATCTGTCATAAATGGCATTGCACCTTTTAATACCCCAACAGCTAATGGGAACATGTCTTTGTATTCCTCTGTCAGTTGAGCGCCAAGCTCTTTAATACGTTCCTGGATTTGTTCTTCTGTAATCATAATTTTTTCGATGTCATTTTGAATCATGAGTAGATTCCTCCTTTTATTGTTCAAACTTTCTAAAGACGTTCATTGCTATCGACAAGAAGCACCATTTCATGCACTGCCGACTTTACATTAGAAAATTTATTGTTAACGCGTACAGCTACTATCGCTAAAAGATCATCATTAGCATCGACTAACAATGGCCAGTTAGCTCTTTTTGTTAAAGGAATCTTGTCATCAATAAAAATGCGTGATACTTTTTTCTGATGCTGCATACCTTGTAGCAAAATACGATCCCCTTGTTTGGGAGCCCTTACGAATAAGGGAAACGATACGGCAGATGCGGCGAAAAAGTGATGCGGATACTTTTGCAGTAAGTCCTCATCACATTGTGCAAGTTCCCCAATATATATGCGCATCGTTCCAAGCACACACCACTCATTCAAAGCGATTTGTTGATTTGAAGTCGGCAAGTCCTGCTGCTTATATTCAAATACAACTTCATCGTATTGTTGACGCGCAATAAAATTCTCCGGTAAATCAAGTGTTCGACTTCCATCCGACGTTGAGAATAACGTCAAAATCATCGTACAAAGTGCGTAGCTTTGAATCGTATTTGAATCGTTATAAAGATAACTTAATAGTATTAAAATGAGCCTTCTTTGTAAAGCAAGTGGCTCTTTTTGTAGTTCCGATAACTTCACTTTATAACAATTTTGGTCGACTTTCAGAAAAAGCTTCGAAAAACGCTCTTCTGCAAGCTCCATTAAATACGAATCATCATCTAAAAGCTGCTGTGCAATGTGGACTGCGTGCCGGGAAACAAGGGGGTTTTCTTCTTTCAAGACTGGGACGACATTGTGACGGAAACGATTGCGGGTATAATTATTCTTTGCATTGCTTGGATCTTCACGGTATAAATGACCTTTACTATGTAAATATTCCCCAATTTCGTCTTTTGTAACCATCAAAAAAGGACGAATTACGGTAAATTGTTGAAATTTACGTGACGGTAAAATACCTTTTAATCCGTTTAGTGAATTCGCTTTCGTCAAGGCCATTAACATTGATTCGAGCTGATCGTCCGCATGATGTGCAGTTACTAATTTTGAAAACTTATGTGTATGCATGACGGTTTCAAAAAATTGATAGCGTTCCTTCCGGCAAATCGCCTGAATGTTTCCGCCTTCTTTTTTGTGGATTTCCGCAATGGGAATCGCACAGCTATAGAAAGGAATTGCCCAGTCATTACATGCTTGCTCAACAAATTGGCGGTCTTGAGCAGATTGTTCGCCGCGCAGCATATGGTCAACATGCGCCACGGCGATCTCAATTTTAAAATAGTGCCTGAAATGATAAAAAAAAGAAAGAAGCGCCATTGAATCAACGCCTCCTGAACAAGCAATTAATAGTTTATCTCCGCTTTTAATAAGCTGCTGCTCTTTTATATACGCTAATACTTGATGTTCTAAAGTGTGCATTTACTCACCTCATATTACATTTCAATGTGTGATTGCTGGTCTGAATACTTGCCACGGTTTTATTACATGCTGCAAACGGAATAGCATGACGGTGCAATCGTCTGCAATCGGGTATCTTTGTTTGAATTGCGTCATAACATCGAATAGTACAACCTGGATGGAAGCACCATTATCCAGTCCTTGACGAATCAGCCTGATAAATAATTGCTCCTGTGCATCCCATTGCGCAGATGGTGAAAATAACCCGTCAGAAATCATTAAAATAACATCCTCTGACAATAGTTGCGTCATTTCCGTATCAATTGCGAAATTAGGTAAAAAACCAATCGGGGCACTTGTACTTTCTATTTTGAATAAATCATTCCCTCTTAACACATATGTTGTCATGCCTCCCGCTTTCCAACACCATAAATGGCCAAACTGTAAATCGACAAGCGCAAAATCCATTGTTGCATACATGTCCGAATCGTTTTTCAGCGACATAACATAATGCATTGTGTGCATCGCTGTTTCAGGGTCCATGTTGTACGTAAGGCAATCCTGCATCATTTGAATTAAGCGTTCACTTTCACGATTCGCTCGAACATTCGTCCCCATTCCATCCGACAGCATAATCGCCATAAGTCCCGGATGAATCGGAAATACACGGTAAGAATCACCGGAAATTGCATGGTTTGCATGGGAATACGTATATATATCATACTCCAACTGATAACGAATTGCTGAAGTAAACTTAATTTGACGATAAAAAATAGGCGATTGCTGCTCGTAAATCTGTTCACCTTTCAATGGTTCATGCAAAAATTCAAACAGTTGCTGCTCTAGTTGCTGGATAACGACATGTGCATCACGATGATCTGCGACATAACAAACGAACTCTCGATTCCCTATTTCGTTTTTTATCCACTGAATATGCAAACAGTGAATATCATGTTCTTTTAAGAATTGCTGCATCTCCCCATCCATTTCCGATGTGCCGATTTCTAATCGCTGGCTGTTTAACAGTTTTTCAAAGTGGCTGCTTAAATCACGAAGCTGTAAGGCTATCATTTTTTTGCCATGATAGAACTGTCTCTCCATATGCTCTTTGTGTAAAGCAGACTCTAGTTCTTCCAGCAATTTAGAAGATTTAATGCATTTCCCCTTCAGCTGTTCCTCTACTCGAATCCAGCTGACCGGTTTCGTACTTCTTTTCGCTAAGCGCCATGAATCGATAATCCCTTCCATTTCCCCTTTTCTCCCCCAGCATTCTTCATATTTGAAACAGCTGGAGCAAATTAGAAACGGTTCTGCTGTTGTCTTACTTTTAGTCTTATTTTGTGTGAAATGATCAAACACAAGCTCCTTCATAAAAGATACAAACTGCTGAAACTGCTTAAGCTGTACTTCCACCACTTCATTGCGGTTCACTTGAATGATGCTGACTGTAGTTTGTTTATAGTACATTTTGCAATACTCAAGTATATTTTTCGGCAAAAGCAGAAAAATGATCGCTCCTGTAAGCATCGACATAAAATAAACACTGTCAATCGGTAATGTCGCATCATAAAAGAAGAAAAAGATACTTGGCAAAAAGCTAAAGAGCGCAACGGCATAACGTCCCTGATTTTGTACAAAAGCAGCGACCAGCCCTGTACAAGCATATAAAATCATCATACCTGTGAAAGATAAGTTTGCTAAGCCGATAAAAAAGCCAAGAGATAATGAAAAGATGACCGTAGCTCCAACTGTAGAGGCATAGGCTACAAGGCAAATGAGGAAGTGAAGAACGATCAGCGCCATTGAAAAGTAAAAAAGAGTCAAGTTTTCCATGCCGATTAGCATACCGGCTAAAACGACAATAATTGCCGTTATTTTTTCTCTTGTCCACTCAATATTTCCATTTTCTTTACCCGGCAATGTCAAAATACGCATAAAAAACAAAATCGATACCGCAAAAAAGCATTCGTATACGATATAAAATAATGTCATAACAGATGGCATACCGCTATGAAGCATCATCTGCCATCCTAGTTGAATAGCAATAATTGTACTGGCTAGTAAAAAGTAAGGGGATATTTTTATAAACTTAAAACGGACGAGACATTCCATGAAGAAAAGCTGGACCAAAACAACAGCTGCTTGTCCAAAGCCAAGAAAGAGCGTTCCGAGTATTCCCCCTAGTAAAGCACTCTTCTGAAATGAGACAAATCTCGTTCGAATAACAAGCCAAAAAGGTAAAAATAACGGAGTAACAGCTTCAAAGAAAACTGCCTGAGCAAAACAGAAAGCTGCAAACACTATAACACTCGCTATTATCATTCTCGATTTTTCTTTATATAAGAATAAGCTAAAGTTTAGTGTTTGAAACTCATTTTGATTATTTAATGTCACCATTTTTACTATCACCTTTTCTTTTTAACGCTATTATATAAAGCTGAAAAAGTGAATTTTGTCTGTTTGTAGGGTTGACGTCAAAAAATTGTTCGACGGTTTTTTTACGGTAATATGCGCGTTTTTGCGCTTTTTTTAGCAGAAATCACAAAAAATAATACACAGTAACTTTCTGCTTATTATGATAGGTGAAATATTAAAAAAATAGTGTTGACACTAAATAGACTGCAATGTATTATTAGTTTTGTTGTTAATTTTGGCGGTGTAGCTCAGTTGGCTAGAGCACTCGGTTCATACCCGAAAGGTCGTGGGTTCGACTCCCTCTGCCGCCACCATTTATAGGCCCGTTGGTCAAGTGGTTAAGACACCGCCCTTTCACGGCGGTAACACGGGTTCGAATCCCGTACGGGTCATCTCAAAAGCTGTTTAGGAACTTAGTATTCCTAGGCGGCTTTTATTTTGTCTCTATTCATATTCTGTAAATTCGTGACACACACTCTCCCTTATACATTATACTTATTGATTAAGAGGAGGCGTTTTCTTTGGTGCAAAACTTTACATATTTAGCTTTTCTTTGCGGTATTAGCATGCTTCTAGTCGTTGGAGGCGTCATATTGACAAACCTGCCGCTCCCATTACAAATAATTATGATTGCAATCGGATTAATAGGAGGCATTTTTTGCTTTGTTACCCTTATCCGTGTTCTCATCAAGCATAATACTGAAAAAGGATGATCTATTTACTGATTCCACACCCTTCTTCACGAAAAAAAGCGATGGATTGTAAGATTTGCACTTACAATCCATCGCTTTATCATCTATTTGACACTTTTTCTACGTTCAAACAGCCAGCAAAATTATCCTCTGCGAGCTCCACGGCCACCGCGCTTAGACTCAGTTGCACGCTTTAATGTAGTTAAACGCTCATCGCTATCTTTTAAGAAACGCGCCATCTTCTGTTCAAAGTTCTCTTTTGGTTGACGATCATTACGATCGTTAGAACGGTTGTTTTCGCGACGAGGACGCTGTGGACGCTCTGGTCGCTCAGCTTGAGGCTTTGCTTTACGAATTGAAAGACCAATCTTTCCATCCGCTTCAACATTCATCACTTTAACTTCGACTTCATCGCCTACTTTAAGATGTTCGTTAATATCTTTTACGTAGTTATCTGCCACTTCACTAATGTGAACTAAACCTGTTTTCCCATCTGGAAGCTCAACGAATGCACCGAAATTTGTGATTCCTGTTACCTTACCTTGTACTTTGCTGCCTACTTCAATTGACATAAAAAAAATGCTCCTCCTTAAATTTTAAGAGACTCTTCGATTGAAAAGCCATTTATCAATTATAATGAAACTTTTGTTCAATAGCTTCTTCTCTAATTATAGCTAACATAAAAAGAGTGTCAACAAGACACTCTACCTAAAGGCAATTAATACCAGAAATTTTATCGCAAAATTACAATACCGACTGGTTTTTTATTAAATTTCAAAGTCACATTTTTCTTTATATAACGCGTTTTACATTATTCTTTGTCATCTTCAGGCTTGTCTTTATTTTCTTTGTCCGATTTATTCGGTATTGTGAAAATAATTTCGCCTTCTTCAGAAAGGAAAAATTCTTTTCTTGCCAGCTTCGCAATATACTCATCATCTTCCAGCTTCGCAATCTGCAAATTTAAGAGCTCTTGTCTGTGAAGCGCTTCATCCAATCGTTCTTCAACCGCGGCTTTTGTTTCTTGTTTCGCGGCGAGGCGATCACTTTGGACCATGTTCGCTTTTACTAATACGGCTATTACTACAGTTGCTAAAATGAAAAATACTGCTAATCTTCTGCGACGACGTACAGCAATTTTTGCTTTAATTTGAGCTTTTGCTTGCGGATTTGAGCGGACATAATCGTTATTCAACGACTGGACATTATGGTTATGTAGCTCTTCTTGCACATTTCTTCTTCCCATTTCCGTCTCCTCCCTCACAATCAATAGTTGTTATCATTATACGAGTTCACTGCTGTGTTTTAAAGTTTTTTAACAAATATTTCTTGAAAAACTTAATAAAGGGACGGCAAATAAATAATACGATCCCTATTAATAGTTTTATAATATTTTTAACCAGCTTAACTACTACATGTCCAATAAAAAAAACCGGCTTCACAAATAAATTTATACACACTCTTCCAATAAAGCGGATAATTTTTTGGAACAGCAATTCATAAGTTGCAATTCCGGCGATTTGGGCAAGTGGATCAACTACCCGCCATTGCCCTCCTTTTACTATAAATAATAAATAAAACGTAGTAACCCCTAGTATTAACCAGACTATCCATTCTAAAATCCAGGTAATACGTCGAATATTTTTTAGAGGGATACGATTTACATTAATTCGGATACAATCGATTATTGCACCTACAGCAACTCCGCTTATAAACATGACAAGAATGCTTATAAGCTGCGCACTCATCATCATCCAAACAATTTATGAAGGAAACTTTTCGATAAGCCACTCTCGCTTTCATCGTATTGGAATTGCTTCACTTCCCCTTCTAACGTAAGTAATCCCTTGTCCACGTCTAAATGAACAATACGAAGTTCCTCACCACGAATCAATAAATGGCCCTGTGATGTATTCACATAAAATTCTTCCTGATCAAATCGTTCGATACTTTTAACAGATGTCATGTCCATCCGTTTACGATTACGTACCGTTACTAAGTGATCTCCTGACGAAATGGTATAGCGCGCGCTTTCTTGATGAATAGTCAATGCAAGTCCCCCTTTGAGCTTATAGTTGTACACTATATGCATCAACGGAAAGAAGCATGACTCAAAAAGTTGGTCATGCCCTATTCTTATTCTTCATCATCAATAAATTCAGGCTCAACTTTCTCTAAACGCTCTTCTTTTATTATTGTGAACATTTTTAATGCATCTTCTTTTTTCACATTTTCACGGATTTCTTCAACACGTGCCGTTACAATTTTTTGACCGAAGCGAATTGCCAGCTCATCGCCTACTTTTACGGTACTGCTTGCTTTTGCCACTTTATCATTGATCGTAATACGGCCTTGCACCGCTACTTCCTTTGCTAATGTTCGACGTTTAATTAAACGTGAAACTTTTAAAAATTTATCTAAGCGCATCCCATTTACTCCCCTTTTTCCAGTTGTTTTGCTTCATTCCAAAATGCATCCAGCTGCTCTAATGTAAAATCACTGAACGCCTTGCCGCTCTTTGCTACACTTTGCTCAACAAAATGAAAGCGACGTGCAAATTTTTCGTTGGCATGTAGCATCGCTTCTTCAGGTGAAATTTTATAGAAGCGTGCGATGTTCACAAGTGTGAATAATACATCCCCGAATTCATCGGTACGGCTTATTTCATTACCTTGCGTTATTTCATCGCGGAATTCTTGCCATTCTTCCGTAAACTTCTCCCATGCATCGTCAGCATTAGGCCAATCAAAACCGACTGTCGCCGCTTTTTTCTGGTAATTGTACGATGTTTGAAGCGATGAGTACGGACTATATTCATTCTTTAATAATGGTTCGTCATCTGCATGGCCTTTTTCCTGCTTTTTAATTGCTTCCCAATTGGCTACTACAGTTTCCGCATCTTCTGCAGTCACATCCCCAAATACATGCGGATGGCGGCGAATCATTTTTTCGCTAATCGATGCAAGCACTTCTTCCAATGTGAAATAACCGTTATCTTCCCCGATTTGCGCATGTAAAAACACTTGTAAAAGGACATCGCCGAGCTCTTCAACCATAGCAAAGTCATCTTCGGCATCGACCGCTGCTAAAAACTCATGCGCTTCTTCCAATAAGTATTTTTTTAATGATTCATGTGTTTGCTTCTGATCCCAAGGACAACCGTCTGGACCACGCAATGTTGCAATGATTTGACGGAATGTTGTCCAGTCTCGTAATGCTTCCTCATCAGATTGAACAGGTGGTACATATACCGTCGTTAAATTGTTGATCTCAGCTGCCTGATCTAGCTCATAAAGCGGCACAGTGCGCAACGACTCCTGTGAGGAACCCGCTGCTGTCACAATCGTTACTGGATAGTCATCACGATACTTTTCCATTAATGTGAGCTTTACTTCTGATGCACTGAACGAATCATACACTTGGGCAATCAAAATGTGCTGACGCATGTTCATATCATGGATCGACATGCTCGTCCCGTCCAATAGTTGAAACCCTTCAATCGGATCAATTTTTAAAGCGCCGAAAATCGGGTCCAAAAAGCTTTGTCCGCCCTCGATTACAAGATTGATCTGCCCGCTCTGGTCCGCTTCAATTAAGTGCTGGACTGTCTGCTCTGCTACGAGCGGATGTCCCGGAACAGCATACATAATGCCCTCTTGTGCTACAGCCTCAATAAGACGTTTTGCAATTTCTTCATAAACGGGACCGAACGAGCCATGCTTAATATACACATCATCAAAGCTCGTAAACTCGATCCCTTCCAGTTTTAAGTCCTGGATGACAGGATGGTCCTCTGTTCGGACATATATTTTTTTGGCTGCTTTGATTTTTTTATAAACACCCATTTGCATTTGTTCAAAATCGGCTGCTCCTAAGCCAATAACGGTTAACTGATTCAAGTTATACACCTACTTCTTTCGATTTAACAATAGTTGATATGCAGCCATTCTTCTGCCGAGCGGGATTAAAAACCAATCCTTCTCTGTTAATACACGCATTTTTGCGACTGCTGTAATAAAAGCCCCTGCGCCTAGCATGACGAGCACACCGCTGTAAATAAGTGCATCAAAGCGACTAAACAAGCCGGTAAACAGGCTGTTTAAGCTATAAACAGCACCTTGTACGACGGCAATCATGACGAGACAGGCAATGGCCAGTTTTTTATAAAACGAGCGATTCGCCAGACGGATCGCCGTCAGTTTTTTTAAATAAACGATAAGTGCGGCGGCTGTAAAAATCAGTCCGATATTACTCGCTATTGCCGCGCCCAACACATCATAATGCGGGATTAAAATAATGTTCCCTATCCATTTTAATACGATTCCGAGCCCTAAAAAAACGGCTGGCCCCTTTAATTTACTATAGCCTTGTAAAATTGCTGTAAACGTTAAAATAATCGATAATGGAATAATTTGAAACGAATAAAGCTTCAACACATTTGAATAGGCATCTGTTTTAAACAGCATTTGATTCACGTAAGGCATAACAAGTATTAATCCGAGTGCCGCAGCAACTCCGAATATGAGGGAGCTCCGGAAAGTCAATTGGATAAACGGCTTTGCACCGCGACCATTAGGCTGATTTGCCTTTAATGCAACGAGCGGTACAATGGCCAGCGATAAAGAAGTAGCAATAACGATTCCAAGCTGTACAAGCGGTTGTCCGCGGTCATAAATCCCCTTCACTTCCATCGCTTCTAGTGTAGGCATTCCCGAATGGACAAGCATTTTATATATCGTAAATGAATCTACAAGCTGGAAGCATAATAATAGCAGCGCACTCATACTGATCGCGATACTGTATAATGTGACCTCTTTTAAAATCGGCCAAATTTTCACACGAACTATTTTTCCAGATGGCTGATACTGCCGTTTCAAAAAGTAGAGCAGCAGGACAATACCTGCTATTTCCCCGACAACTGTACCGAGCATCGCCATTTTCCCCGCTGCGTAAACAGATTGTGTGTACTGCATCAAAACAATTGTTCCGACTAATATAATCGATACCCGAATCATCTGTTCGAACACTTGAGCATAGGCAACTGGCTGCATCTTACTTTCCGATTGGAAGTTGCCCTTTAAAACAGCAAGAAGTGGCATACATAACGTAATAAAAGAGCCAACTTGCAATAGTCCGGCCAGCTGAGGATCTTCCATCAAATTAGCTAATGGCTGCGCACCAAAAAATAACAGACAGAAGAAGATAAGAGCCAGTGCTGTTAAATAGTAAAAGATAATGTGCGATACAGATCGTTTTTCTTCAAATGTACCACCTCGCCCTTCAATATCAGCGAGCATTTTGGAAATGGCAACAGCAAATCCGCTTGATGTCCATACGACAAAAAATGAGATAAACGGGTACACTTGCTGATACACATAAAATCCTTGATCACCTACTAAGTTTTGATAAGGAACCCGGTAGATGGCACTTAGTATTTTTACTAATAGCGCTGCTACTGTCAGAAGTAGAGCACCCTTCATATAATTTTTCATACCATAACTTTGCGAAGTCATTCTATTTCCTTCCTCTATTTCATACAATGTACTAATTATATCATGAAAACCATTTGCTAATTTTACTCGAGGAATTAAAAAAACGCCCATTAATATGGACGTTTTGAAGTGATTTTAGTTTTCCATTTGCTTTGCTAAAAAGTTGGCTGCTGTTTCAGCAGTTTTTTGTTCGACTTCACCGATAAAATGGGCCCGTGATATTAAATAAATAGCACCAATCGGATCTCCATTCGAAACTATCGGTACGATGCAATAAGATTTCACTTGTTCATACTGTCCTGCTACAAGTTCAATCGACATCTCCAGCTTCTCACTTACAGGTGACCTGTTTTTGATAATATCTTCTGCAAATACTGTTAAACGTCTCGTCACATAATCTTTTTTCGAAACGCCTGCAACGGCTATTACTTCATCTCGGTCACTTATTAATGTTGGGGTACCTAATGTTTCAAATAATGATTCCGCATATTGTTGTGCGAATTCGCCTAAGTCATTAATTGGCGAATATTTTTTTAAAATCACTTCTCCTTCGCGGTCCGTATAAATTTCAAGGGGATCCCCTTCACGGATACGAAGTGTTCTTCTGATCTCTTTTGGGATAACAACACGACCTAAATCATCGATGCGGCGAACTATTCCTGTTGCTTTCATCGTTCATGTTCCCTCACTTTCCATCAATTCACAGCATGATGCTCCTAGTATGGAAAGAAATACATGAAACTATGCATTGTTCGAAAGCGATAAAATAATAATTCTTATATGCTGATACAAATATGATGAAATACCTATATTTTTGAAACCTGTTATAGGAAATTACAACGTTTTCGTTTATTTTATGTTTTGTTTTTATGAAAGAGGCAATAGACAAAATAAAACAATCTTTTTGGAGGTGCAGTAATGGTAAGAGTCGATCGTATTACATCAACACCGGATGCATATCGCCAGCAACAATATTATGCAGGCACTCATTTAGCCTATTACCCGGATTTATCAAAAGAACGGTCTACAGCTATTTCAAAATTTGAAAACGGTATTTTTAAACGTTACTTAGAAAAGCCAAATGGCCAGCGCGATTTAGTTTCTGCTTCCACGACAAGAGAAAAACAGTTATTAGAAATGCGTGAAGAACACCGTAACCGCGAAGAACTGCTCCAACGCTTAAATTATTCGAACGGAGTACATTATAGTGTGCAACAATCCTTCTTATAATTCATTTTCTGTATCCAAACGAAAAGAGAGGAAATGTTAAAAGTCGCAAACTTTTAATATTTCCTCTCTTTTTTATGAATCTTTTTTCGCAGACGCAATAATTTGCATCATTTTTTCTACTACTTCAAATGGCAGGTGATTCCCGCACTTATTGTAATCTACTGTAATTACTAGCTGTGTTCCTTCCATTCCAAAGCCGACTGCACGACCAAACTCCATTGATTGCTCAACAATTTGCGCACCGTTTGTATTGGCCGTTCCTTCTTCCGAAAGAATAATAGATACAACCTGCTGCTTTTCTTTTATTGAAAGCACATCTGCCTCTTTTGCCCAAACTTTCATACGGGCCACACGCATCAGACGCTCTGTTTCAACCGGTAAATCTCCAAAGCGGTCTTGTAGTTCATCAATAATTTCCAAATAATCCTCTATGCGTTCCATCGCTTTAATCCGTTTATACATCTGGATTTTTTGGTAGCCATCCGGAATATACGCGTCTGGAATATACGCATCAACATGCAGCATAATCTCGACATCCTGCTTCTCTTCTCTCTTCACACCGGTGCGACGTTCTTCAACTGCTTCTTCCAGCATTTGCGAATACAAATCAAAACCGATTGAATCGATAAAGCCATGTTGCTGAGCACCAAGTAAATTCCCGGCACCGCGAATCGATAAGTCACGCATCGCAATTTTGAAGCCTGATCCTAATTCCGTAAATTCTTTTACTGCCTGTAAACGCTGCTCTGCCACTTCAGTAAGAACTTTATCACGTTCATACATAAAATACGCATAGGCAATACGATTTGAACGCCCTACACGCCCTCGCAACTGATACAGCTGAGAAAGACCCATACGATCCGCATCATGAACAATTAAAGTATTTACATTTGGAATATCTACACCTGTTTCGATAATCGTTGTTGTGACAAGAACATCATACTCACCTTCTATAAACGATAGAATAACCGATTCAAGCTTTGCCTCTGTCATTTTCCCATGCGCAAAGGCAACTCGTGCATCCGGAACGAGCATCTGAATTTCTTCTACTCTTCTTGTAATATCCTCTACACGATTATATAAATAAAACACTTGTCCACCGCGCGCCATTTCACGCTCAATTGCTTCACGCACAAGCGCGCCGTTATGCTCCATTACATATGTTTGGACAGGGAAACGGTTTTGTGGCGGTGTTTCGATAACCGACAAGTCACGCACCCCTACCATTGACATGTGCAATGTACGCGGAATAGGTGTTGCTGTTAACGTCAGTACATCGACATTTGTCCGCAACTGCTTAATCTTCTCTTTATGTGTTACACCAAAACGCTGCTCTTCATCGACGATAAGCAGGCCTAAATCTTGATATACTACATCCTTCGATAGAATACGGTGTGTACCGATCACCATATCAACTGTACCTTCTTTTAAGCCTTTTAACGTGTCTGTCTGCTGCTTTTTCGTGCGGAAACGACTAAGCAGCCCTACATTGATCGCATAGTCTTCAAAACGCTTCGAAATCGTTTCATAGTGCTGTTGTGCCAAAATCGTAGTCGGCACTAAAAACGCCACTTGTTTGCCATCTAAAATGGCTTTAAATGCAGCACGAATGGCAACTTCTGTTTTTCCGTATCCTACATCTCCGCAAACGAGGCGATCCATTGGACGTTCCCGCTCCATATCCTTTTTCACTTCAGCAATTGTACGTAACTGATCTTCTGTCTCCTCATATGGGAAAGCCGCCTCAAAGCTTCGTTGTTCATCGGAATCCGGAGAAAAGGCATAACCTTTTTCTGCTTCGCGCTTTGCGTAAAGTTTGATTAAATCATCTGCAATATCCTGTACTGCATTTGAAACTTTCTTATGTGTTTTCTTCCATTCCGTGCCGCCTAGTTTATGGAGTTTCGGTTCTTTTTCACCTGATGGCACATAACGCTGAATCAGTTCGATTTGATCTACAGGTACATATAACTTATCGTCCTCACGGTAGCGTACATGCAAATAATCTTGATGTGTACCATTCACAACAAGTGTTTCGATGCCAATATATTTCCCGATACCGTGATGTACGTGTACAACATAATCGCCTGATTTAATTTCGGTATAAGACTTTATTCGTTCAGCATTTGTCATCTGCTGTGGCCGTGATTTTTTCTTAGCCTGCTGTTTAAAGAGCTCATCATCCGTAACAACCGCTATTTTCTGTAATGGCAGCTCAAAACCTGACGACAATGCCGTATTGACTAAATAAATACCCGGTGCATCAGCATAACCGATTGTTGACGCTATATGATAATCATCCAGTAAATTTTGCATCGCCTTTATCCGGCTTTCTGAACTGGCCGTAAATAACACGATGAATTTTTCATTTGACCAACGTTCGATTTCATTTTGCAGTAAGGCAATTTGCCCGTGGAATTGCTGCATCGGTTTACAGGAAATGTTGACTGTCTTTTTAAGAGTGATGCCTGCAAATGTTCTTGTGAATAATGCGAAATACATTTTCTGCTGTTTCAGCATTGAAAGCACTTCTTTTAAAGAATGGGATGGCTTTACATCGTGAAGCATTTTCCCCCCTTCAATCAATGAAACAAACCATTCATTTTCTTCACGTTCCCAGGCTTCCATTACTTCCTGAATACGGCCCAATTCATCAAATAAAACAAGACCGTCCTCTTTAAAGTAATCGCCTAAGAAATACGGCTGTTCAAATAAAAGCGAGCCATATTTTGCAATATAATCCGGCAGATGGCCAAGACGCAGCAGCTCAATATCATGTTGAATATTTTGCATGAGCAATTCCTGCGTTTCCTTTTTACGCACCTTTTTTAAACTAGCTGCCAATGACCCTTCCAGGCGTTCTGCAAGTTTTATACGCTCTTCTTTCGTTAAAAGAAGCTCTGTGGCCGGGAAAATTTTGATATCATTCAATTTTTCAATTGAGCGCTGATTATCGGCAGAAAAAGTACGAATCGAATCTACTTCCGTATCAAATAACTCAATACGGATCGGATCTTGTGCATATGGCGGATAAATATCCAAAATCCCTCCGCGCATCGCAAACTCACCTGGTGTTGTAACCATTTCACTTCTCGTATAGCCCATTTCAACAAGTTTATCTAACCAAATATTGATGTCGACATCTTGGCCTAAAGAAGTGTAAAGTTCGTATCCAAGCCATTTTTGAGGTGAACTTAACATACTTCTCATACCTGCAACTGGAATAATGTAGATTCCGCGTTCCTGATTGACTAAACGCCCTAATGTAGCAATACGCTGTGCACGCAGCTCATGGGAAGAAGTCGTCATATTTGCTGCGATAAACTCCTCAGCAGGGTAATAATGAACATGCCCTTCACCAACTAATGCAGTCAAATCATCTACTAACTTTTGCGCCTGCAATAGGTTTGAGGACACGATATAAATCGATTTATTTGTCTCTTGATAGATTGTATGGATCAATGCAGGTCTTGCACTTCCCGTTAACCCCGTAATGAGGTGATCGTTTGCTTGACCCTTTTGAATTTGCTCTATCATATTATCAATCTGTTTATCTTTTTTAAATATTTGATGTATCGTATCCACGTCTAGTCCCCCTTCTCTTTTTCGATAATGAAAACGAAAATGGAAAAAGCCTTGGCGCAGTTTATGCGACCAAAGCAACTCCTCTACTGTAACCATCTTTTTAACGCATAGTAATCGGGAAACTGACGCAATGAATCTTCACAATGCTCACAAATGCTGTAAACGGTCGTTTCTCCCCGCTCATTTTTTTTAATGAATTCATCGATTTCACCTATTTCAAACAAATGAAGCTTTTGAACCGTTTCTTCTGCATCGAAAGGCAAAGTACCAATCTCTACCTCACAATGTCTACAGCGGTAGCGTACAGGCATCTCCCATGGCCTCCTTTAAACACTTATGTATATTAAAGTCTAACCATTTTTTGATTAATTTATGCGCCGTTAAATTTGTTCATCACTTCTAAAAACGGCTTTGTTAAAGCTGTTTCCACAGCATCACAGCTCTTTTCGACAGCTTCTTTTACAATTGGCTGATCCTCTTTAGAAAATTTGGCCAATACGTAATCCGCGACTTTCATACCTGCTGGCGGGCGACTTACTCCGACACGGATTCGGTTAAATTCCTGTGTCCCTAAATGCTGAATTAATGACTTAATCCCGTTATGTCCCCCAGCGCTTCCTTTGCCGCGTAATCTTAACTTACCCGTTTCCAGATCTAAATCATCATAAATAACAATAATATCTTCAATTTCTATATCAAAATAATCCATTAGAGGTCTAACACATTCTCCTGATAAATTCATATATGTTAGTGGCTTCAATAAAATGACTTTTCCTTCAGGACGATGAACCGTTGCATACATACCATTAAATTTAGTTTGATTTAATGGTGCATTCCATCGATTGGCTAATTCATCAATCACATCAAAACCTATATTATGGCGTGTATGTTCATATGGTTTTCCCGGATTTCCTAAACCAATAATTAATTTCACTAGTAATCGCATCCTTTTTCTCTAATCGCCTTTATTTTATCATATATGCTCCTGAAAAGTATGTATCGTCCTCTAGTATTGTGCCAATGATTTCTCGCGCATTTTCCTTACAAGGAAGAGCACTAAAAAGCCTACTGCTGCAAAAAAGCGAACTGCTGTTGATAAATACATCGCTATTTCCATCGAGTAAGTTTCGAGCAGCCAAATCCCGATTTGCGGAGAAGAAAATGCAATGACTGCCAGCAGCACATTATAGGTTGTTATACAATATGTGCGGACTTCCTGCGGTGAATTTTCCAGTAATAGATTAAACAATATTAAAACCGTTCCTGAAACAAACAACCCGGAAAGAAAGGACATTGCGACTAAATAATATAGGTTAGTCGATAAAACCATCAGTAATGGTGCTGTCGACATACCAAAAGCAACCCAGACGAAGACACTCATATTGCCATATTTTTGCGACCATTTACGCCAAAGCGAAAATGAAAAAATTTGGGCAATCATATTTGCAACGTTGAACATACTAATCCAAAAGATTGTTGCTTCTGCATAACGAACATTATAAATATTAAAAACACCCCATGCCATTTGCCAGCCAAAGTTAAAAACAAGCGCAACAATTAAAAACAGGACATATTTATTGTCTTTAAAAATCGACCAATCCATTGCACGTTTCTTTTCCACATTCAGTTCACGCGCTGGTTCATCATGCTTTAATAAAAAATACAGTTCAACAACCCCGATTACAAAAGTAAACATGAATAGTATTTGATAAGCTATCCGATTAGCGGTCATGTCTTTCATAACAATGCCAATTGTTAATGTAACAAATAGGCCTACAACTGTAAGCAAGCGATTACGGTCACTGAAAAACTGGGCTCGACGCGTTTCCTCAATAATATTGCCGATAAATGACTGCCACCCCATATTAGCCATCGTATTCGGGACACTCATCGCAGCAATCAGGCCAAGCAGCAACCATGAACCAAAACTGCCTGGTACATAACTAATAAAAGCAATTAGCAGGAAAACAAAGCGTGCTGCCAATACAGAGAAAGCAACGAGCCTTTTTTGTTCAAATGCACGGTTTAGTAAAATGGCAGCCGGCAACGTCATAAGCAATGTAATTAACGGTGGCAAAGAACTGATCAACCCAACCTGGTAATTTGTCGCACCAAGAATCGTCATTGCAAAAATCGGAATGTAGCTGTTTGAAGTATTTTGTGCAACAGCTGATGCCATCCCGTGGTAAATACTCATTTTTTCATTATGTGTTCTCATAAAGACCTCTAATTTTTCTTAATATTTACTCATCTCCATTTTATTATACTTATTTTACTTCGGATGTCGAAGTATTTTTTTAACATTAAAAAACCGCTCTATATAATAGAGCGGCCTGTCCAATTGCTTAATCTTCTCTGCCTGGTTTTTCAGGCGATAATTTTTCTCCCGTTGCATCAAGATCATCGGCTGTTACATTATCTGCATTTGCATCAACATCTTCAACTGGTGCTGCTGGCGGTGTTACCGTTGCTAATGTATAGTCATCATTATCTACAATTGTAAACGCTGTAAATTGATTACGAACATTACCCACAGATAACGATTCACCAACTGCTAATTCGGATACATCGATTTCAATTGTGTCTGGAATTTCGCTTGGCTTCACTTTAATTTTCAATGTATGGTTAGGTTGAGTAATTACTCCACCTTCTTTTACACCAACTGAAGTTCCGATAAATGCGATTGGAACATCCACTTCAAGTTCTTCTTTCATATTGATAGCAAGGAAGTCAACGTGCTTCACATGTCCTTTTAGTGCATCACGTTGGATATCAGTAAGTACTGCATTTACTCTTTTCCCGCCTACTTCAATTTTAAACACACTTGTTGAACCATATGTTTGAACTGCTTTAGCAGTATCTCTATAATCCAACGAAATTGGTGTTGTTTTAGTTTCATAGCCATATAGCACACCTGCCAGTTGGCCTTCATTTCTAAGTTGGGTTAATATCGAACGTTTCCCAGTTTCTCGCTTCGTTGCTTGTAATACTGTAGTCATATTCCATCGTCCCCCTTAAATAATTATACAAAGATACATTTACCCTATCCTTGTCCACCCTAAACATAATCAATTGTCAGATTTTTTGCAAATATTTGCCTATAAAGATAGTAGGAAATAAAAAAACAGCTTAGGAAATAAAATTCCTAAGCTGTTTTGCTATTGATTAGTCAAATAATGTACTTACAGATTTATTTTCGTAAATACGAGAGATTGCATCTGCCATTAATTTTGCAACTGATAATTGCTGAATTTTTGGAGATAGTTTTTCTTCCGATAATTGAATTGTGTTTGTTACAACTAATTCTTTAATTGGAGAATTTTCAATACGCTCAATTGCTGGACCTGATAATACAGGGTGTGAACAACATGCGTAAACTTCTTTAGCACCGCTCTTAATTAATGCCTCTGCACCAATCGTAATCGTACCTGCCGTATCGATAATATCATCGATTAAAATACATACTTTACCATCTACATTACCAACAATGTTCATTACTTCTGCCACATTTGGTTTTGGACGACGCTTATCAATAATTGCAATTGGAGCTTTTAAGCGCTCTGCTAATTTACGCGCACGTGTTACACCACCATGGTCTGGAGAAACAATAACTAATTCCTCTTCATTAAATCCTTTTGTCCCGAAATGTTCAGCAAGTAGTGGTACAGCCACTAAATGGTCGATTAAAATATCAAAGAAACCTTGAATTTGAGGTGCGTGTAGATCCAATACGATTACACGAGTTGCACCGGCAGTTTCAAGTAAGTTTGCTACTAATTTAGCAGTGATTGGTTCACGCGCTTTTGCTTTACGGTCTTGACGTGCATAGCCATAGTAAGGCATAACAACGTTTACTGTACGAGCAGATGCACGTTTAACAGCATCAATCATAATTAAAAGTTCCATTAAATGCTCATTAACAGGTGCAGAAGTAGATTGAACGATAAATACATCCATTCCTCGAATACTTTCTTCAATGCTAATTTGGACTTCTCCATCACTGAAGTGTTTAACAGATGATTTCCCTAGTTCTAGACCCATTTCATCGGCAATCTCTTTGGCAAGTGGATTGTTAGAATTTAATGAGAAGATTTTTAATTTTGAGTCAGCGTATTGATACGGCATGATGGCCTCCTGTATTTTAGTTAATTTTATTTTGAATTTAATTTACTTACATAGCCTAATTTGTTTTCCTGACGAGCACGTGCAATCGCCAATGCATCTTCCGGAACTTCTTTAGTAATTGTCGACCCCGCAGCAATGAAAGAACCTTTTTTCAATGTTACCGGAGCCACTAAGTTCGAATTACATCCAATGAATACATCGTCTTCAATAGTTGTTTTATATTTGTTTTTACCGTCATAGTTAACAGTGATTGAACCGCAGCCAATATTTACGTTACTGCCGACTTCTGCATCGCCAATATAGCTTAAATGAGACACTTTCGTATCATCACCTAACGTACTCTTCTTCACTTCAACGAAATTACCAATTTTAACATGGTTTCCTAATGAAGATTCCGGACGTAAATGTGCAAACGGACCTACTGCTGTTTCGTTGCCGACTTGGCTGTTTAGTACAACTGAACTATGAATCGTTGTTGCATTACCAATTTGACTGTCGACAATATGACTATTCGGACCAATTTTACAATCTTCGCCAATAACCGTTTTTCCTTCAATGATCACTCCAGGTAAAAGAACCGTATCACTTCCGATTACTGCATCTGCACTAATATGTGTAGAAATCGGATTAATAATCGTTACACCATTGCGCATATGACGTTCGTTAATACGTGCACGCATAACTTCCTCTGCCTGAGACAGAGCAAAGCGGTCATTTACACCAAGCGTTTCATCAAAGTTTTCAGTTACATAAGCTGCAACTGTTTCACCTTGCTTTTGCAAAATTTCAATAACATCCGGTAAATAGAATTCACCTTGTGCATTTTCATTTTTAACGAGCTTAAGTGCTTCAAACAAAGCTTCATTATCGAAGCAGTATGTGCCTGTATTAATTTCTTTCACAAGCTGCTGTTCAGATGTAGCATCTTTTTGTTCAACAATTTGCGACACTTGTCCCTGTTCGTTACGTAAAATACGACCATAGCCAGTCGGGTCATCTGTAACCGCTGTCAAAATAGTTGCTTTTGCATTTTGAGATGCGTGTTGTTCAAGCAGTGCCTGCATTGTTTCAGGGCGAATTAAAGGAGTATCACCACATACAACAAGTGTAGTTCCGCTAAGTCCGCTTAAAATCGGCTCAGCTTGCTGAACTGCATGCGCTGTACCTAGTTGTTCTTCTTGTAAAACATACTCACTCTTATTTCCAAGTGTTTCTTTTACCAGCTCTGCACCATGTCCTACAACAGTTACGACACGCTCAACATTTAATGAGCTGATATGATCGATTACATGTTCCACCATTGGCTTTCCGCATACTGGGTGAAGCACTTTATATAATTTGGACTTCATTCGTGTACCTTGACCAGCCGCTAGCACGACCGCAAAAATATTCGTCATATTACAAGTCCTCCAATTTAGCTCATTTTCTCTTATGACTATAAAGCAATTTCATAATCTTTTCAAGGTATTCAGACTTGACAAATGTTTGAATTTAAAATATCTATAATAGTTTGACACATTTTCTTTTGTGTACTAATTCAGCAAATTTTTACGTGAAAAAGTAAATAATCAGTATATTTTCGATCTTATTGTTGTTTTTACTTTTCTGTTATAGAACATTTCTGCATATAAAATAATTCATAAAAAAAAGAGCCTCCTCATATGAGTGACCCTAATTAATATTAAACATTTACTTCTTCAAGCTCCAAAGTTTCCTCTGTATTTTCTTCAGCAGATGCATGGAAAGCTTCCAAAACGATTTCTTGAATTTTATTGCGCGTATTCGAATTAATCGGATGTGCAATATCGCGGAATTCGCCATCTGGTGTTCTTTTACTAGGCATAGCTACAAATAAACCAGTATTTCCATCAATTACACGAATATCATGGATGACAAATTCATCATCTAGCGTAATTGAGGCAATTGCACGCATACGTCCTTCTGTTTGAACACGTCGTAGTCTTACGTCAGTTACTTCCATTATTTATACCCCCTGTAGTTTGATGTGTAATTTTTAGTATTCGGGATGAAAGATTATATTCCTTCTATCATCCATTAAATTTCTAAAAATACATCATTTATCAATAGAATACAATATAATGTAATTTTTTTCTATCTACAATTTTTATAATTATTAAAATAAACTAAATATTCTACTTATTTATGAGAATTTTCTTAATAACTGCTGTAAATAGAGTCAAAATATTTTTTTAGTAAAAAAAATCCACGTCTTTTCTAAAATTAGAAAGCCGTGGATTTAAGCTATAAACAATATTATTCAAAATTAGAACAAAGAAATTATTATTTTACTAATGCAATGACTTCAATTTCAACTTTTACATCTTTTGGCAAACGAGCAACTTCTACTGCAGAACGAGCTGGCTTGTGCTCACCAAAATGGCTTGCATACACTTCATTCATTATAGCGAAATCATTCATATCTTTCATAAATACTGTTGTTTTAACAACTTGGTTTAAAGAAGAACCCGCTGCTGCTAAAACAGCTTTTAAGTTTTCGAATACTTGATTTGTCTGTACTTCGATATCGCCTTCTACAAGTTCCCCTGAAGCTGTCAGTGGAATTTGGCCTGAAGAATAAAACATGTTATTTACTACAATACCTTGTGCATATGGACCGATTGCTGCTGGTGCATTTGTTGCTGAAACTGTTTTCATTTTAATTTCTCTCCTTTTGAAAAAAATTACCTTCACTTAATGCTATTGTGCGATCTTTCTCATTTACTTCCTGCAGTTTTACTAAAGAATAGTAATCATCTACTAATGTAACATCAGCATGCTGTGCTTCTACTAATACAGCGATACCCGCCAACTCACATTCGAATTCTTCCAGTAAGTTCTTCATACCATTCATCGTGCCACCGACTTTCATAAAATCGTCGGTAATTAATACACGCTGGCCACTTTTCATACTACGTTTTGATAAAACCATCGTTTGAATACGACGAGAAGATCCTGATACATAATTAATACTCACCGTTGAACCTTCAGTCACTTTGCTGTCGCGACGTACAACAACAACCGGGACATTTAAATGTCTTGCAATCGCATGTGCAATTGAAATCCCTTTTGTCGCTACGGTCATAATGACATCAATTTGACGATCTGCAAACACGCTCGCAAATACTTTACCTACGCGATTCATCAATTCCGGATTTCCTAAAAGATCCGTCATAAATAAATAGCCACCAGGTAATAGTCGATCGGATTGACTAAGTTCTCCCATAAATTCCCCAATTATATCACGAACTTCTTGTTCCGCCATTTTAGGGATATATTTAACACCGCCTGCTGCACCAGGTACGGTAATTAAAAGCCCAATTCCTTTTTCTTCGAATGTTTCCTTTACAATTGTTAAATCTTCACTGATCGAAGACTTTGCAGAACTGTAAAGCTCAGAAAAATAAGTTAGCGGGATCAACTGATGTGGATGCTCAAGTAGATAGTAAGTCATATCTACAAGGCGTTCACTGCGCTTCCATTTCATGCGACCCTCTCCTAAACACTAATTATTAAAATACGAATATTTAATAGTCAAATTACCATAATTATACGTATTTATGCAAGTGGATTTCGTTCTCCTAACATACGTACCACATAAACTTCCTCACAAAAACCACGTAACCCATTATAAATTCTGCTGACACGTGCTTCATTTTCCACTAGCCCAAATACTGTCGGGCCACTGCCGCTCATTAGTACCGCGTCGGCACCAAAGCGCTGCATTTGTTCTTTAATTGTTATAACTTCCGGATGAAGCTTAAATGTTACAGTTTCCAAAACATTTCCAAGTGAACTGCACATTAGCTCATAATCTTCCGTTTCAATCGCCTTAATCATTTCTTTCGTGTTTGGATGCTGTAGCCCTTCAATATTCAGCCCACCGTATACATCCGCTGTCGATACGCCAATTTTCGGCTTGGCCAAAACGACCCAACAAGTTGGAGGTGCGGATAGTTCTTTAATCTTTTCCCCGCGCCCTGTTGCCAAAGCTGTACCGCCATAGACACAGAATGATACGTCAGAACCGATTTTCGCTCCATGTTCCGCAAGCTCGTCCAACGTTAAATTCAGATCCCACAACTCATTTAAACCGCGCAATGTAGCCGCTGCATCACTGCTTCCACCCGCTAGACCCGCTGCTATAGGAATTTGCTTCTCAATTGAAATGGTTACGCCTTCTTTAATACCATATGTATTTTTTAAAAGCTCTGCTGCCTGGTAAGCAAAATTCCGCTGATCATCCGGAACAAAATTATCTGTCGAAACAATTTTGATTTGGCCGTCTGCTCGTGATTCCAGTCCAATTCGATCAGCCAAATCGACCGTTGTCATAATCATTTCCACTTCATGATAATGATCCGGACGTTTATAAAGCACATCGAGTGTTAAGTTAATTTTTGCGGGTGCTTTTACGTATAACATTGAAAATTCCTCCTACTGTATAAGGCACGCATAATATGTAATACGCGATTAAAATTCTATTGCCCCTATTTTACCATACGGAAGCCTTGTATTATGCACGAAAACATTCACTTTTCTTCGCAAATTATCGTAAAAAAATGCATGCCGGACAATTCAGCAGTAAGACATTCTAAGGATTAAGTAAATTGCTTTCCTGCAATCAAAATAACACCACCGTAAGCGAGAACCTACGATGGTGCCATCTTTGTGTCAACTTATTTTTGGTTGTTCTGCGATTGTCTAGCTAAGTTTTCTTGAGCCATTTCAACCGCACGTCTTACCATGTTTCCTGCATCACGAGCTTTAATACCGCCCCAACCCTCACGTTGAACTACGTCGTAAAATCCAAGTTCTTTTGCAATCTCTTCCTTTAGACGACTCGACATGATTTTTTGTCTTGCCATGCAAAAAACCTCCTTTTCGTTGACGCTTTTAGCATGTGCAAAAAAGAAAAAAACACTCACTTTAAATGAGCGCTTTTTTAAAAATATTAAAATAAGTACTAGAAAAACTATTTGATGGTAGCTACAGCATCATCTAAAAAAGTAATCTCTACTGCTTCGGTAAGTATATCTGTGTAACTGTAAGATACGCGCTTACACGCATTATCTTCCTGCTTTAGTTCAATAACGAACACTGCATGGTAAGTGTCACTTAAGACGCCTTCGCATTCAATTGTTTTCTTGCGACCACCATTTGCTTTTAATTGCAAACGTTTACCCAAATGACTATCCAATGATTTTTTAATGTCTGCTAACGTTTTTGGCATTTTCGCATACACCTCACTATAAAATAGTGTACCATGATGTAGTTAAAATGTCAATAAAATATAATATTTTATCACCGTGATACAAAGTCGTCAACTTTTTTCTTAAGATTTCTTAAAATTTTTTAATGTGATATTCGCTTTATTGTCGTACACAAAAGTGTGGATATAAGCAGTCCGCTAATTTGCCAAATTCTTGAATTGACAATGTTTCACCACGACGTGACGGTTCAATTCCAGCTTCTTCCAATGCTTGAAGGATAAGCTCTTTATTTTGCTTACCGTTAACAAGTCCGTTTTGTAAATTATTTAAAATTGTTTTACGACGTTGTGCAAATGAAGCACGGGATACTTCAAATAAGAAGTCCTCGTCAATTACTTTTACTGGAGGATTTTCATGTTTGATTAAGCGGATTACAGCCGAATCCACATTTGGCTGTGGCATAAATACCGTTTTCGGTACAACCATTGAAATTTCCGCTGATACATAATACTGAATTGCAATTGATAAAGAGCCATATGCCTTCGTACCCGGTTTTGCGGTAATGCGATCCGCTACTTCCTTCTGCATCATTACGACAAAGCCGCGAATCGGTAAACGATCATTTAAAAGCTTCATTAAGATCGGCGTTGTTACATAATAAGGTAAATTAGCCACAACCATAATATCTTCAATACCTGGCATTTCTTCTTCGATTACTTGTGCAACATCCGCTTTTAAAATATCTGAATGGACAATCTTTACATTGTCATAAGGGCTTAATGTATCCTCCAGAACAGGTAAAAGGCGTTGATCGATTTCAAACGATACGACTTTTTTTGCTTCGCGGGCTAAATGTTCTGTCAACGCACCTATCCCAGGTCCAACTTCAATCGCTCCACTATTTTCCGTTAAATTAGCGTGACTTACGATATTACGTAAAATATTCGGATCGATTAAAAAGTTTTGTCCTAAGCTCTTTTTGAATGAAAATCCGTATTTTTCTAAAATCTCTTTTGTACGTACCGGTGTAGCAATGTCTTTATGCATGCGTATCCTCCTGATCTAATTGCGAAATTGCCTCTGCAAACTGCTCGATTGTTATTTGAAACATCATCAACCGTTTATGAAGCTGTTTGCCGTTTGTCATTCCTATATTTAAAATTTCCCCTAACTGATCCCGACGTTTTTTTGATTGCGGGTGTCCGATCAGTTTAGCTGTCATTAAATCTTCCAATGTAATTCTTTCTTCAATTTGGGAATCCGCCAATGTATAAACATTGCTTAACGCTTCACGGATATCCTCATCGTTTGCGTGTTCAATCCCTAAACCTTTGCCGTTTTTGGCAATTGTTTTCGCCTTTGCTAAAAACGCGTGCTTCACACCTGGTATTCGCTCTTCTATAATTGCGCGAATACGGCGGCCCGGGTAATCAGGATCCGTAAATACAATGACGCCTCTCTTTTTCTGGGCATGTGCAATACGGCGCAGTACTTCATCTGAAATTGCAGATCCGTTTGTTTCTATAGTATCTGCTCCTGTCGCACGCTTAATCGCTGTTGTATCGTCTTTTCCTTCAACAACAATAATCTCTTGTATATCCAAGAAACGTTCCTCATTTCTAACTTAGTCTTTCGCTATTTTACCATAGATTGCACTTTGTTACCGCTGTGCTAACTTCAAGAACAAAAGTGCTAAAGCGCCCGTTTAGCTCCGACAGACATTGGAGGGCCCGACGCAAAAGTAAACGCTTCACCACTTTTGCACGAGGGACCTAATGGTGCAAGGAGCTGGCACTTTAGCCTAGGCGGGGACAAAACTTTCTTACAAAGTTATACCCAATGCTAAAATCTATATTTCCTTCACAATGAAAAAAGCTCCCTCGCCATCAGTCAAAAAGCGAGAAAGCCGATATACATTTTGGATTGTTGATTAAATAATACAACTGAATATCAATTACACCTCGGCGTAATTGCATCCAAATTTTTTAGGCATACATAATGCGGGTCAGTGAGTCGTTGCCACAACATATGAGATGAAGGCTGACTTCATTGTCCCTTTAGAAAGTCTGTGCCATCCGCCAAGGAGCTCCCCTTCATTCAGCGGGCTTTTGAAACCCCAGCTGAAACGAACAGAACAAGCATTCATCAACCAAATAAAAGTTGAATGTTCTCTGTCCTTGCTGCCATTCTTTCGGTATAAAAAGAATTTGCCGCATGGCGATAAAATTTAGTTCAGTACTTTAATACGTACTTTTTTACGTCCCCAGCTTTTCGCTTTGGATGTTGTCGGCACTAAAACATCGATTTTTTTACCTTTTATAGCACCGCCTGTATCAGCAGCTACAGCATTCCCGTAGCCTTCAACCCATACTTTAGTTCCTAATGGAATAACTTTAGGGTCTACTGCAATGACCTTCATATCCGGATTTGCGCGCAGGTTAAGACCTGCTGCCGAAATACCCGAGCAGCCTGCACAATTTGGTGTATATGCTGTTGCAGTTACATAGAACTCTTTCCCTGAACTTGGTTCACTAGATCGGGAAACATTTGCAGTGACAACTTTTGTCCCTACAGATACAACTTTTGTTTTTGGTTTTTTAGTAACTTTTTCAGAAGCAAGTTTTTTCGATACGACTTTACCATTCTCTTTAACGATAGAGTATGTACGTTCGACCTTACCTTTTCTACCTTCTGAAACAACTTTTTCTTTGCCCTTTAATAAAGAAGAATCATTTTTCTTTTCAACTGCGAAATCTACTGATTCTTCCACTACATCGGTAACCTTTTCTACGCGAACAACTGCGATTTTATCATTTGGAGCGATAACTTCCTCCAAACCTTTCTCGACACGATCCGATTCACCTAATTGAACCTCTTGTTGTTTTAAAAAGTTAGCGACCGTAGTCGAAGTGGACCATACTTGTCTCTCTTTTTTGCCATCGACAAGCGTTAACTGAAACGCTTTTTGAATATCGATTTTGTTATCGGCTCCTACTTCTGTATCTAAGCTTTGTGATACAAGATCATGCTCTGTTACTTCAATATTTGCTTCTTCCAAAATGTTCTTCACTACATTTTCAGTTGTCCAAACTTTAGACTGATTTCCATCAACTGAAATTACTACTTCTTTTGCCTGTTCCCATTCTATTGACATTCCACTATCAATACTGGTACTCAGTGAGGGTGATACTTTATCATATTTTGTATAATCTATATTTTGAGCTGTAAGTAGCTCATCAACCGTAGTTGCGTGTGTATAAATTTTTGTGGTCTCTCCGTCAGCTGTTAACGTAACGGGAGTTTTAGTTCCGTGGTATAGAACAAATGCAATTACAGATACAAACAGGACTACAGAAAGAATTCGGACCCCTGTTTGCTTACTCCTCAATGATCCTAAGAACTGGCTTTTCATGGATTGATTTGACATGAAAATAACGCCTCCTTAATACAAAGTTGGATTATACGTACTAGTTTTCATACTGTCAATAAAAAAGAATTTATCAAAAATTGGGCATTTTGCTTGAACTCGTACTGCAACTAGTATTGGAGGCGACTTATCATCATGAACCTTTTGCACTTAAAAAAACAATCCTAACGTAAAAATCCGCAATGAAATTCCACCGTTATTTTGACGTTTTTATCATTGAATTTTAAAAAAGCGCTTTGCATTTTCTGTTGTTTTATTAGCAACTTCTTCCACAGGCATTTCTTTCAGACGGGCAATCTCCTCTGCCACTAATGTAACGAATGCCGGCTCATTTCGTTTTCCTCGAAATGGGTGTGGGGCTAAATAAGGCGCATCTGTTTCAATGAGCAAATGCTCCAACGGAATTTCTGCTGCGACTTCTTTTGGCTGACGTGCATTTTTAAATGTTACCGGTCCTCCAAGACTAATCATGAAATTCATGTTTATGCATTCGCGAGCTGTTTCAACACTCCCGCCGAAACAATGCATAATCCCACCAACAGCAGCTGCGTCTTCTTCTTTTAAAATTTGCACGACATCTCCTGTTGCATCGCGATTATGAATAATAATTGGTAATTCGAGTTTTTTTGCCAATTGGATCTGCTTACGGAACCAATACTGTTGAACATCTTTCGGAGATTTATCCCAGTAATAATCCAGTCCCGTCTCACCAATTCCGACAACTTTAGGGTGCTTTGCCAGTTCTTCGATCCAATTTAAATACTCATCTGTACAATCAACTGCATCTACCGGGTGCCAACCAATTACTGCATAAATAAAATCGTAATCCTCTACTAGTTGCATCGCACGCTCTATCGTTTTTTTGTCAAAGCCGATGACAACCATCTTTTCAACGTTGGCTTCAATAGCACGGTCAATTACTTCCTGTAAATCTTCATCATACTGATCTGCGTTTAAATGGACATGTGTATCTATAAATGTGCTCATATTCATTTCTCCTATCGTGTATTGTACTCATAGATCATATTTCTTAGTTTTCAGTATTATTACATATAGATTACAAAATACATATTTATTATTGTATAAGCGTTAAAAATTGGGATATGAAGTGCCAAAAAACCACTTTACATCCTTTTTCAACCATATATAAATTATATTCAAATAGTTTTTTTATACTTTTTGTAAAATAATGAAAAAGTCTGCTGAACTTTTCCGGTCCAACAGACTCTTTCCCAATTACTTCACTTGTGCACCATTTGCTAATTTCGGATCAACAGTAGCCAACGTTAAAACTCCATCATGTGAGCCTGCTAAAATCATCCCTTGTGATAATTCGCCGCGCAATGTAACAGGTTTTAAATTGGCAACGACAATTACCTTTTTACCGATAAGCTCTTCAGGTTTATAATGCTCAGCAATACCTGACACAACTTGACGTTGTTCATAACCTAAATCAACCTGCAGCTTTAATAATTTCTTGGCTTTTGCTACTGGTTCACATGCCAATACTGTTGCAACACGTAAATCTACTTTCATGAAATCATCAATTGTAATTTCTTCTGTATCCGGTGCTTCAACTTTTGTCGTTTCCTCTTCCTGTACTGTTTTTACAGAGCTTTGCATTTGTTCACGAATGTAAGCTACTTCCACTTCTGTATCAAGACGCGGGAAGATCGGTGTTCCTTTTTCAGCAACTTTTATGTTTTTCGGAATAACATTACCGAATGTTTCAATTGTGTCCCATTGTAATGATTTTTCATCAAGACCTAATTGTTCAATAATTTGTTTTGGGGCATTTGTCATGAATGGCTGAATCATAACTGCAATATGACGTAAGCTCTCAGCCAAATTATTCATAACAGCAGCAAGTTTGTTTTTGTCGGCTTCCTCTTTTGCCAATACCCAAGGAGATGTTTCATCGATATATTTATTCGTACGTGAAACTAAACTCCATAATTCAGAAAGAACGACACTAAACTGCATTTTTTCCATACTTTCTTCATATCTAACACGTACATTCTCAGCATGTTCTTTTAATGCTGCATCAAATTGTGTAGCTTCCAAGTTTTCAGTAGGAATTACCCCATCGAAATACTTGTTCATCATGGAAACTGTTCTGTTTAAAAGGTTTCCTAAATCATTTGCTAAATCGAAGTTTGTACGCTCAACGAATGATTCAGGTGAAAATACACCATCTTGACCAAATGGCAGCTCACGCAATAGGAAATAACGTGTTGCATCCAAACCATATCGCTCGATTAACATTTCCGGATACACAACATTACCTTTAGATTTCGACATTTTTCCATCTTTCATCATAATGAAACCGTGTGCAAAAATTTTCTTTGGTAATGGTAAATCCAATGCCATTAAGAAAATCGGCCAATAAATTGTGTGGAAACGAACAATATCTTTCCCTACTACATGAACATCTGCCGGCCAGTATTTGTTAAATAGTTCTTCATTGTCAGAACCGTATCCTAAAGAAGTAATATAGTTCGATAATGCATCTACCCATACGTAAATGACATGTTTCGGATTCCCTGGTACTTTAATTCCCCAGTCAAATGATGTACGGGAAACAGACAAATCTTCCAGCCCTGGTTTAATAAAGTTATTGATCATTTCATTTTTGCGAGATTCCGGCTCAATAAACTCTGCATTATTTTCATAATATGCAAGCAAGCGATCTGAGTATTTCTTCATATTAAAGAAATATGACTCTTCTTTTACTTTTTGCACATCGCGTCCACAATCTGGGCACTTTCCATCGACTAATTGCGTCTCAGTATAATAAGACTCACAAGGTACACAATAAAGTCCTTCATACTCGCCTTTGTAAATGTCACCGTTGTCTAAAAATTTCTGGAAAATTTTCTCTACAGAATCTGTATGACGCGATTCAGTGGTTTGAATAAAGTCATTATAGGAAATATCCATAGTATTCCATAATTTCTTGGCACCTTCTGCAATTTCATTTACATAATCTTGTGGATGCATATTAGCTTCTTGTGCTTTTTCCTGAATTTTTTGTCCGTGCTCATCCATGCCTGTTAAAAAGCGGACATCAAATCCTTTTAGACGCTTATATCGTGCTATTGCATCAGATGCAACTGTCGTATATGCAGTACCGATATGGAACTTTCCACTCGGGTAATAAATTGGGGTTGTTATATAGAATGTTTGTTGTTCACTCACGAAAGTGCCTCCATTTGTTTGTTAAGTATAAGTCTTATTCTAACGAAGTACGAAAATTGTTTCAATGAAAGTTTATTGGAATTGAGATTTGTCGAATAATCTAAACTAATTCTTGGTAATTACTTAAATCATTCCGACTATTCTAAATATTCTATGGTAAAAATTTTTTATAATTTCCTTAAAAAGTACAAATATGACAAAAAAGTTTCCTAAACGAAGGAAATTTGAATGCTAAATTATTGACGTTTATGGTATTAATTGTTATGATTTTAACTAGATCAGGATGAATGTCGAATTTTGACGAATTAAATAACTTTTCTTATATAGGAGGAAATATTAATATGAAATCAACAGGTATCGTACGTAAAGTAGACGAATTAGGACGTGTAGTAATTCCAATCGAATTACGCCGTACATTAGGTATTGCTGAAAAAGACGCTTTAGAAATCTATGTGGATGACGACAAAATCATCTTAAAAAAATATATGCCTAACATGACATGTGCAGTAACTGGTGAAGTTTCTGATGAAAACATGCGTTTAGTAGGCGGCAAATTAATCTTGTCTTCTGAAGGTGCAGAAGCATTAATGAAAGAAATTCAAGAAAACTTAAAAAAATAATATCACTTATTTAAACAAATGAAGCGGTTACGCGTTCACTAGTTTATGTAAAGTAAAGTATTATTTTACCAAATGTAAAAAGCGTTGAAAAGTATGTTGACTTTTCAACGCTTTTTTATTGGTGATACGCTTGGTAAACGTCCCGTTTTGGTATGTTTCGTAATTTGGCTACTTCTTTAATGGCCTCTTTTGAAGATAATTGAGTTTCTTCTATTATATAAGTAACATGCTCATCCAATGACATTGTTGTCCAGTAAGCTTCTTCTTCATCTTCAATTTCACCTGAAGTATTACCTTCCAGCACGATACAGAACTCACCGCGAATTTCACTTTCACTTGCCCAAATGATCGCTTCTTCTATTGTGCCTCGCAAAAACTCTTCGAATTTTTTCGTTAATTCCCGTGCCAGTGTAATTTTTCGGTTACCTAATACGAGCTGTAAATCTTTTAATGTTTCCTTCAAACGATGTGGTGCTTCATAAAAGATCAGCGTTTCTTCTCGCTTCGACAATTTTTCCAGCTGTTCTCTGCGTTCCTTTTTACTTCGTTTTAAAAAGCCGAAGAAATAAAACGGCTGTGGGGAAAGACCTGATGCAATTAAAGCAGTTAAAGCGGCATTGGCTCCCGGAATTGGTACGACAGCAAATCCTTCAGCAATTGCTTTTACGACAATATCTGCACCAGGATCCGAAATACAAGGCAAACCTGCATCACTTACTAATGCAATGGATTTTCCTTCTTGCAAATAGCCAAGCAGTTTCTCGCCGCCTACTTCAATATTATGCTCATGATAACTAATAAGCGGTGTTTGAATATCGAAATAATTACAAAGCTTTTTCGTATTGCGCGTATCTTCTGCAGCAATAATATCGACTTCTTTTAAAATACGCAGTGCACGCATCGTCATGTCTTCTAAATTGCCAATTGGTGTTGCTACTAAGTATAGACAGCTCCCTTGTTCATGCTGGCTACTTTTTTGTGAATTCATCTGTAGCACTCCTTATATACTTTATTTTTTGGGGACGCTTTAATTGTTTAAATGCATATTCAGCAGACATTGCCTGCTGTTTTGTTTCAAATGTTTCAAAGTAAATACACGTTACTGGTCCGCGTGCTCGTGTATACTTTGCCCCCTTACCTGCATTATGTGTTGCAATTCGCTTCTCTAAATTATTCGTATAGCCTGCATATAGTGTATCATCACTACACTCTAACACATAAAAATAATGTTTAGTTTCCTTCTCCATATAAAAGTGCCCTCACTTCTGGCGTATACTCATTATTATCCTCATATACGTACAATGGTGGCAATACTTTTAAATCCGGCTTGCCGTCTTTAATTGCTTCTATCAGTAATGTATTCGCTTCTTTCCCGCGTTTCGGATAAACAAACTGAATACGCTTTGGCTCCAGCCGATTTGCACGCATCGCACTTACAATATCCAAAAGCCTGCCTGGTCTGTGTACAAAGGCCGCCTTTCCGCCCTGTTTTAACAGACGGCTTGTTGCTTCGATTGCCTCATCAAGCGTTAAATACAGCTCATGCCTAGCAATCGCATAATGCTCACTCGTATTTTTTTCGCTCAACTCATGCGCCAAAAAATAAGGAGGATTACATGTCACAACATCATATTTTTCAATACCAAGTGTTCCAGGTGCATCTTTCACATCACCAAGCTGCATGTCGATCTGTTGTGCCAAGTTATTGTATGCAATACTCCGTGTTGCCATATCATGCAACCTCGGCTGTAATTCTACACCTGTAATTTTTGCATTTGTCCGCGCACTCAAAAAGAGTGGGATGACCCCATTGCCTGAACATAAATCAATAATATGTCCTTTATTTTTCGGGACTTGTACAAATCGTGCCAGTAATACTGCATCCAATGAGAACGAAAAGACGGATGGGCTTTGAATAATTCGTAAATCTTCCGCCAGTAAATAATCTAATCGCTCATCATCCTTCAACCATTGTTCCACTATTAAATCCTCCACTTAACTGCTATTTTAAACAGTCTTTTCTAAACAAAAGACTGATATCTACTTTAGCAGATTCAGCCTTTTGTTTTAACCATTTTGTTTATTTAAAAATGATAGACAGAACAAACAATCTTCACCTTTACGTGAGCTTCCAAAATGCACGTGACATACATGGAAGCCTTCATTATAAAGCCTTGCTAAATTATCGTACCCTTCACCAATATCTACTGGTTCTTTTTTTAGCTCTTCTACTCGTTTACTTGCAGTTGCTTCATTCGCTAATAGTTCTTCTAAGCGCGTACGTAGGTGAAGGTTTTCTGTTTGAAGCGTCTGATGCTCCTCCATCATATGCGCAACAAATTGCTTAAGTGCGCTAAATTGCTGTTGCATTGATTCAAGCTGTTGTTCGAACTCCATAACAGTATCCAAAAAATTACGGTCCTTCACTCAAGCCACCCCATTAATTCTATCTATATCAGATTTTTCTCATATTGCATAAGCTCTTCAAGCGTATATTCAACCATACGCTCCTGCTTCGTCAAATATACTTGAATGAGTCGCTCTAATACATTTAATCCGACGACTTTGCCTTCGCCTTCTGGTGTCATTGATAAATCACCGATGTCTGGCATACCTTCTTTTGCAATTTCATAATCATCATTTTCGTATTTTAAACAACACATTAAACGTCCGCATAACCCGGAGATTTTTGTCGGATTCAGCGATAAATTCTGGTCCTTTGCCATTTTAATCGACACAGGCTCAAAATCACCTAAAAATGTCGAACAGCAAAGCATTCTTCCACATGGACCAATTCCGCCAAGCAGTTTTGCTTCATCGCGAACACCAATTTGACGTAGCTCGATTCGCGTACGGAATACACTAGCTAAATCCTTTACTAATTCCCGGAAATCTACACGTCCTTCTGCTGTAAAATAAAAAATAATTTTATTGCGATCAAATGTATATTCAACGTCAACGAGCTTCATATCCAACGAATGCTCAACAATTTTCGTATTCGCTAACTCAAAGGCACGTTTTGACTCAATAGTATTTTCTTCTACCTGGAAACGATCACGTTCATCGGCTGGTCGAACAACTTGTTTTAATGGTAAAACTACGTCATTCTCCCCGACTTGTCGCATTGGTACAACGACTTTGCCATACTCAATTCCCCGCGCAGTTTCTACGATTACATATTCGCCAACTTCCAAAATATAAGCGGCTGGATCAAAATAATATATTTTACCCGCTTTTTTAAAGCGAACTCCGACTACATTATACAAATGTATACCCCTCCTGAAGATTCAGCATAAGCTGTTCCATCAATAACGTACGATTCATATTACGATTTAAATTTGTACGGGCCTGCAAAATAGACTGCATTTGGCGTGATAGCTTCTCATATGTCAATACGAGTGCCATATCATTAAATCGTTGATACATATCGGGATACGTGCACTTTGCTTGCTGATTCGCTTTAATCGCTACAATATCACGGTAGGCAAACAGCAGCAAATCCAGTGCTAGCTCCATATCTTCTTTTTCTTTGAAGAGTGGAAGCCATTCTTCATGAATATATAATAGTGCTTCATGAACATTTTGATGAACAATCTCTACTAATTTTAACACTGTTTTTCGTGCAAGTACAAATTGCTCATCATTTGCCAGTGCAATAGCTGTTTCAAGATCATTTGTCACCATGCTTGTTGTCGATGCCATTGAAGTTGTAATTCCCTGTTCTACGAGCTGATCCATCAGCGTAGTACGAGGCGCCTTAGCAAATTTAATATGCTGACAACGAGAACGAATCGTCGGAATGATAGATTGGATTTGCTCGGTTAATAAAATCGCCACAACCTGTCCGTCCGGCTCTTCTAAAAATTTTAAAAGCATATTAGCAGAAGCAATATTTAATTTATCTGCATGATGAAGCACATAAATTTTCTTGCCTTCCTCTACACCTGTCATCTTCATTTCAGCAACTAAATCTCTTATTTGATCAATTTTAATAAATTGCCCATCAGGTTCTACTTGCCAAATATTCGGATGATTTCCCGAATCAACTCGTCTGCAATTTCGACATGTTTCACATGGAACATTTTCTGACAAATTTCCGCAAAGAAGAAGTTTCATAAAAAAAGAGACGACATCTCGTTTACCCGTACCTTTTTCACCTTCAAATATATAGGCATGTGCTAAACGATTTTTATCTACAATTGTTTGTAATTGCTTCATCACTACAGGTTGCAGCTTCGTAAGCTCTTCAATAGTTCGTGTCAATTCCCTCACCTTTTTCATTTCCTGCTTCTATTTATTTGAATGCCCCTATGTACAATTCAAACAATATATTTTCTGCTTGGAAAAATGCCCGTGTCTAGTGCACAACAAAGACACGGGCATTTTTTACATATACAGATTTATTAAAAGTCCCTTAATCTCGCCAATTTTCGCTAATAACTCAATAGACTCTTTTTCTTCATTTAAAATATCTTCTGCCAATTCGACAAGACGCTCATCAATTGTTTCGACAATTTTTAAGCGGCGACCTTCTCCAAAACGGTTCCATGTATGTGATTGCTTCGTCTCAAGTCCATAATCTACAGCTTCCTGTAAAAAACGTTTCACAAGCATTTTAAAGCGTGCTAGTTCACGTAAATTCCGTGATCGTGCTACTCGGTCTCCCGCTGTAGATATATCACCAATTAATCTCGTGAGCTGCTCTGACTGCATTTTGGACTCTTGCTTTACAATCATGTCACCAAAGCGATTTCCGTTTTGATTTGCCGGACGCAAATCATTGCGATTCGCATTTAAATTTGTTCGGAGATCTTGATTAATCTTCATTACCATTCGCCTCCAAGAAATAACGCCCCACTATACTTACTACCGAACTCGGCTTTATAAACGCAATAATGATGGCTGCGCAAATTTACCAATACCGACAGGGGCTTCAATTTCTTTCAGTCTGTTGAAAGAAATTAAAAATGATGGAATTGTTCGATTGGTAATACAAATACAATCGCTCCTCCAACTTCAACTTCAACAGGGTACGGGATGTAAGAATCTGCGTTACCCCCCATTGGAGATACAGGAGCAACCATTTGCTCACGTGATCGGCAGTTTTCACGAATAATATCTAATAACTTCGGAATTAAAGAATCATCCGTACCTATTAAAAATGTCGTATTCCCCGATCGTAAAAATCCACCTGTACTCGCTAATTTTGTCGCACGATAGTTGTTTTTTGTTAATGCATTCGATAAGCGGTTGCTATCTTGATCTTGCACTACTGCTACTACTAACTTCATCCGTACTCACCCCTTCATTGAATTGGTTCCTCTATTATATCATAAATAAAAGGTACACTTCATTTACTTTTACCCTAATAACGGATTTAAAATCCCCCACACTTCTTCAATCACCATTTCGATAGGCTGGTCGGCATTCACCATTTTAAAGCGCTCAGGGTATCGTCTCATTGCTTCCTCGTACCCTTCATATACTTTTTTATGAAATGCCAATCCTTCAGAATCTAATCGGTTAATTTCATCACTGCGCGTCGCATGAATACGTGCTAATCCTTTTTCAGGTGCAATATTAAAGAAAATCGTTACATCCGGAAGTCGCTTTCCTATCGCAAATTCATTAATAGAAAGTACATCATCGACTCCGATTTCCCGTGCATAGCCTTGATATGCCAATGACGAGTCAATAAACCGGTCGCATAATACATGCTTTCCTTCTTCCAATGCTGGTGTAATTTTTTCATAGAAATGCTGTGCCCGTGCTGCAGCGTATAATAATGCCTCTGTCCGCTCATGCATTTCTGTATGTGCCGGGTCTAAAATAACCGCTCGGATTTTCTCGGCGATTTCAATCCCGCCTGGCTCACGTGTTAGTAATGCCTCAATACGCTTTTCTTTTATACGCTCGCCAATTGCCTTTAATACACTCGTTTTTCCGGCACCTTCCCCGCCTTCAAACGTAATAAATAAATTCCTTTGCATTTTTATATTCTCCCTGCATCTATATTATGACTTGTATTAATTTCTCCTGTAATCGGTGATCTCCCTGGAACATTGCTCCGATAGCGAGTAGCTCCTCTAACTGACTAATTTGCGCTCCCGTAATTTTTTCACCTTGTACAAGTAATGGAATTCCAGGCGGATACGGAATAATTGTTGTAGCTGCAATTCGTCCAACAGCTCGCATGTAGGGAATCCATTCCTTTTCTGCCTTCTCTATTTCCTCAAAACTATACTCGGGTTGTGTAATCGTTATCGTTTCGAAGCTTTCGATTTCATCTGTATTTTCAATGCATGGGAAGTTTTTTAAATGTGTATATGCCTCTTTCATACGGTTACGTAAATCCGTAATTGAATATGAGTCTTCCTGCTTTAATAACGGTAAAATTAAAAGCACTTGTTTTGCATCTGCCAACTCTACAAAAACATGCAATTTCTCCAATGCTTCTTTTAATTGAAACCCTGTATAACCCGGAGCACGGACTAACAGTTTTAATGAATCATTCACTTCAACAACCTGTAAGTTCGTTGCCATTGTCAAAGACTCAATAAATTGCTGGCGTTTCTCTATAAAATACGCATAATCAGCTTCCGTATAATTCGTCACGTAACTTCTTGCATCATCTAGAGAAGCTAATAATAAGTACGATGGACTACTCGATTGTAACATACGTAAATAGCGGTTTACTTTCTGCTCGCTTACTAACGATGATGATTTCATATGTAAGAAGGAAGCCATTGTCATAGCGGGTAATGTCTTATGAGCAGACTGGACAACAATATCTGCACCTAGATCCAATGCTGAAGCGGGCAGCTCCTCCGATACGGTTAAATGTGCACCATGTGCCTCATCAACTAGAACCGGAATCTTATATGCGTGGCACAATTCTATTTGTTCCGCTAAATCGTTTGCTGTCACCCCGTAATAAGTCGGATACGTAAAAATAGCTGCTTTCGCATCAGGATAGCTCGCTACCGCTTGCTCTAATGTCTTTAGATCAATACAACCCGCTGTCTGACTTTTTATATCCCATTTTGGTGAAACATATACAGGATTCACTCCTACAAGTTCCAATGCATGAAAAATAGATTTATGTGCATTTCTTTGAACAAGTACTGTATCTCCTGTTTCACACGTTGCATAGATCATTGCCAAATTTCCAACCGTTGAGCCATTCACTAAAAAGAAACTCCGACTTGCCCCATATGTAGACGCGAGGAGCTGCTCTGCCTGTTGAATAGCTTCTTCTGGGTGATGGAAGTCATCCAGCCCTGTCAGTTCGGTTACATCATATTTTAATGCCTGTTTAATTTCATTTGGCAAATTCGACAGCAACCCATTTTTATGCCCAGGCACATGAAAAGATTGCGGGTCATCCGCCACAAACTTTTTTAATGCTTGAACGATTGGTCGATCATTGTTCACCACGTTCACCTCATTTTCATTGTCCTTCTATTATAAGGCTCCTCCATCTTTCAGACCACCATTGATACTATTAGTTAACGTAGTTTTGTTAGCTAATATAAATACAATATTGAATAATTAAAGTTGTTAAATGAATTACTACTTTCATCACTATCACTAATAAATGTATCAGCCGTTGTAACGGCCCCTTCGTTACAAACTCAATCACTCCCCTTGACCAAAGTAAAATTGTAACTGTCAGCATTGAAATAATAAGTAATACTAGTTTTTAAACAAAACAAAAAACCCACTGATTTCTCAGTGGGTTTTACATGTGCGAAGCGACGTCCTACTCTCACAGGGGGAAGCCCCCAACTACCATCGGCGCTAAAGAGCTTAACTTCCGTGTTCGGTATGGGAACGGGTGTGACCTCTTTGCCATCATCACTTCACTATAGTCGGCTTCCAAAACACGGCGCTATCCTTCGTCAACTTCCTTCGTTCTTTCAGTCACGTACTTGAGTACGCTCCTTCAATCACTCAGTCGTTTCCTCGACTAGCTTGTGTCTTGAAACCCTTAGAAAGATTCATTCTTTCAAAACTGGATAAACGTTTCATTGAGTTTGTGCAATAAAATGTGGTTAAGTCCTCGACCGATTAGTATTCGTCAGCTGCATGCGTCACCGCACTTCCACCTCGAACCTATCTACCTG
>NZ_FVZN01000002.1 GCF_900168685.1 Solibacillus isronensis
ACCGTCTTTCAACTTTCAAACATGTGTTAAAAAGTATTATTCGGTATTAGCCCCGGTTTCCCGGAGTTATCCCAATCTATAAGGTAGGTTACCCACGTGTTACTCACCCGTCCGCCGCTAAAATTTTAAAGGTGCAAGCACCAATAAAATTTTCGCTCGACTTGCATGTATTAGGCACGCCGCCAGCGTTCGTCCTGAGCCAGGATCAAACTCTCCATAAAAGTAGTTTGAAAGCTCATTTGCTTTGCTAGCGATCCAACTTCGTTAGAAGTTGGAATCTATTGTTTGCTTCATTTAAGAAGCTTGTTTCATTAACGTTGCTTGTTCAGTTTTCAAGGTTCATAGTGTTAGTCGTTTGGTGCGACTGTTTTAAATTTTAACAGCGTTGTCTTTGTTTGTCAACAACTTTATTGAAATTTATTTTTTCGCTTATGTTGTTTGCGTTTGTTTCGTAACAACGTGATTAACTATACACCCGTTACAAAGGTTTACGCAACCCTTTATTTAAAGAAAAAATTTTCTGATTTCTATATGGTGAGCTAAAATGAGTTTCTTCCTATTATATATAAAGTAAAGTTAATTTACTTGTCACTTAAAAATAATTTACTTTTCCTATAGAAATAACTATTGAAGAGCCAATCTCAATTTCCTGCTGATAGTTTTCATAGAATGTTTTTTATAAAATGCAATGGCCTCTTCATTGAATTCCCATACATTTAACTCCACTTCATCAACATTCATTTCTTTCGCCCACTTTAGACAAGCTTCAAATAACAGCGATCCAATTCCTTTTCGTTTTTCTGACTGGTCTACACCAAAATCATGAATGTATGCAAACCTCCTCTGAACTAACGAAGGGAAATCAGGTGAAGCTTCTATACTAATGACAGCAAAGCCTATTATTTTATTTCCCTCCCTTGCTATTAATACTGTACTTTGCTCTTGCTCAAGCAATTCCAAATAATATTCTTCTGGCATAACACTCTCTACTTCACGGAATACTGTATTATCCCCCCTTACATGATCGTCATGTCCTTGTCTTACTAAACGATTTACTTCTATATAGTGTTGTTCCTTTGCTTCTTCTATTTTGATAACCATTCAACTCTCCCCTTTCTAATATTCAGTTCGATTACCAAATTATATTTTCCTGCAAAAACAAAGAAACCAGCCAACAATAGTTGACTGGTGAATGATTTTACATTGAACCGACAGTACCTAAATAGATCAGGAAGAGCACTGCGAAAATATACATAATCGGGTTTACTTCTTTTGCTTTACCTTTTAACACCATTGTTAATGGGTAGAACACGAAACCTACTGCAAGGCCTGTTGCGATTGATGATGTTAACGGCATCATTAACATTGTGAAGAATGCTGGTACAGCTACTTCGAATTTATTCCACTCGATTTGTCCAAGTGAAGATACCATTAAAATACCTACAACGATTAATGCCGGTGCAGTAACAGCATTTGTCACAACACTTAATACCGGTGATAAGAATAACGCCAACAAGAAACAGATACCTGTTACGATTGAAGCAAAACCTGTACGTGCGCCTGCTCCAACTCCTGCTGAAGATTCTACATAAGATGTTACTGTAGATGTACCAAAGATCGAACCTGAAATAGAAGCGATTGAATCTGAGATTAATGCTTTTCCTGCACGAGGTAATTTATTGTTTTTAACAAATCCTGCTTGGTTGGCAACGGCCATTAAAGTACCCGCGTTGTCAAAGAAGTCTACGAACAGGAATGATAGAATAACCGATACCATTGTTAGTGAATAGAACTCCGGATGAGTGAACGCTGAGAATAATTTACCGAAAGTTGGTTCAACACTTGGTGGTGCCGAAACAATTTGAGATGGTAATTCAACTAAACCAAAAATCATACCTGCGATTGCAGTAATAGCCATTGCAATAAATACGCCAGCTTTCATTCCACGAACTAAGAAAATTACTGTAAGAAGAATACCAAAAATCGCTAATAATACTTCTGCATCGTGTAAGTTACCTAAACCGACAACTGTTGCTTCACTCGCAACGATAATGCCAGCATTTTTTAAACCAATAAAAGAAACGAATAACCCGATACCAGCACCAACAGCAATTTTAAGTTCCATTGGGATGGCGTTGATTAATTTTTCACGTAATCCTGTAACCGTTAATAACAAGAAGAATACACCAGATACAAATACTGCAGCCAAAGCGTGTTGCCAAGGGCTTCCGTTTGTTAATACAACCGTGTAAGCAAAGAATGCGTTTAAGCCAAGACCTGGCGCTAAAGCTAAAGGATATCTTGCAACAATCCCCATAATGAAACATCCAATTGCTGCTGATACAGCTGTTGCCACAAATACTGCCCCATAATCCATGCGTAATGCATCTGGTAAACCTTCAATATCAGATAGCGTTAAAATGCTAGGGTTTACTACTAAAATGTAAGCCATTGCCAAGAATGTTGTGAAGCCACCTAAAATCTCTCGACGATAATTAGTTCCAAGTTTATCGAACTCGAAATACTTTTTCATAATGAAACTTTCCTCCGTGTTGTCGTCTTCAACATCTAAAGAACATTTTACCTTAAAAACAAAAAAGACACGCAAAGCATAAATGCCGCATGTCCACGATTTAAGGAAAATAAGTATACTACACTCCTATTATAGTAGTGTTATTACTTATTTATAAATCGTAGTCGAATCATTTACGGTGATTCGGTAGAAACTCACGGGCCATATTCCCGACATTATACGACGACGTATTTAATTTACGTTTGTAATATATCATTTCATTTTTTAAATTACAAGCTATTTCCGAACATTTTTTATAAATTTTAATTCATAGTTCGTAAAAACATCCATAAATTAGTCATTTACTTCTGTTCCTGTATTTTTATTTGTTATTATTAAACTTGGAATACACAAAAATCCATTCTAAGTTTTACTATATTTATACTGAATTGGGGAGTTCAAATTGAGTGAAATTAAGGTAGTTATAAAAGGAGTCCTTGTTAAAAATAATAAAATACTGATCGTGCAGCGTTCACAAATCGAAGCAGTTGGCGCAGGCACATGGGAGACGGTAGGGGGAAATATGCGTTTTGGCGAAGCATTTGAAAGCGCACTTAAGAGGGAATTTTTAGAAGAAGTTGGATTGAATATTATTGTAAAAAATCAGTTGTTTTCGACAACATTCCACACGAGTAAAACGCGACAAATTGTCCTGCTCACTTTCTTATGTGATACAAAAGAGGAGCAAATTACTTTATCCGATGAACATCTACACTATTTATGGGCGTCGAAGGATGAATTGCTCACATTATTACCGCAAGAGATTATCGCAGACTTTCACCAGCATAACGTTTTCGATTTGTTAGACTAATAATTATTTTATAGAAAGTTTATAGAAATGTTATATTGCTCCTCTATAGTGAAGTTTGAACAAATAGAGGAGGGGTTTTTTTGCAACATCAACGAAAATGGGCAATGTATCTAATACGATTTGCTGCTGTTTCAGGTTTTATCGGTGTATTAATCGGATCAATTATGAGCGGTAACTTGAACTATGCTTTACGACCAGTCCACGCACATTTTGTATTGGTAGGCTGGTTATCGGTTTTTGCATGGGGGATTTTCTATTATTCAGTACCCGTGCGCAAACTGATCTTTGTTAAAATCCAGAGTATTTTAGGTATGATCGGCGCTTTAGGTTTATGTATAGGGATGTGGCTGCATTATTTAAACCCGCTGGAAACAAATGAAACAATGAACATGGTCTTCTTCATTGTAGGCGGTACTCTTTTATTAATCGCATTTTTCTTATTTATAATTGTGACATTTTTTGTCACAAAGAAAGAGAATTAATTATATCCAGCTATATAAAAGTAAGTGTATTTCCCTTTAATATGTTAAAATAATAAAAGAAACACAGAACATTAAAGGAGCGGTTTGAATGCCATATTGGTTACATAACACATTATTTGTACTGTTAATAATTGTTACATTCGGATGTGTTACTAGTGGAATCGAGTGGAAAACTCGCGAAAAAGCCACTGTTGAAGAATAATTTAAGCCTAAAATGACTTACTAGCATATAACTAACATATAAAACAAGGAAGCCTGTGTAAAACAGGCTTCCTATTTTTTATGCTATTTATAATCCGCGGTTTGTTCGTTTTAACGGATCATTATCCAAATCATCTAAATCATTCAAATGATTCGTAGTATTAGTCGTATCCTTAATGTCTGCTTCTTCACGGCGAACCGTGTCTGAAACAGTTTCCGTATCTGTTACTTTTCGTTTGCCGACTACGATTTCTTCCGTAACGACATCTTTCTTCGTAACATCCACTTGTTCTTCAGTTACCGGGATATGGATTTTACCCTCTTCTTCATAGGCATGAGTAATACCGTCATGAAGTTTTCCATTTGCATTAAGTGTTGTGTCTTCATTAACAGGACGTCTTTCTACATAAACTTCTTCATGCTCTACTGGCACTTCAATCGTTTGTTGTTCTTCGACTACATGTTTGTCGACTTGCACCTCACCCGTTTGTACGCGTTTTTTATCTACTTGCAAGCGTTCTTCATGAAGCGCTAAACGTTCTTCATCCGTTTTATCATAATCACGCTCATAATGATTATTCACACCATAATTTTTAGTACCTTCATCAAAATAAGTACCGTAGTCTCTATCTACATATAATAAATATTTCCCTGCCTGTAATTCATCATAATAACGGTTTCGTTCATCCTCAGAGATGCCCATTTGTGTAAAGTGCTGATCGCGTACTAGATCTTCACCCATCATAAATGCTTTAAAGCGGTCCCACCAAGAACCTTCTTTATGATCAGTGTCATAACCATCCGTGTTAGTGCTGTAACCTTTTGAGTTTCGGTACATAGATAGTTGATCATTGCGATTCGATACGATGTACATATCTTCCTCACCATAGCCTTGTGCACGAAGGCGATCCATTTCTGCCTGTAATTCCGCTTCATTGTCATAAATACCATATAATTTGTTATCACGTGTTTCCATGTTTCATTCCTCCAGTTTCATTAAGTTAGTTTTTTTATACCGACTGTCTATACTTGATTTGGCATACTATACAATACCTTTTCTCCTAAATAATAAACGCAAGGATGATAAATTTAACATTCTGTAATAAAAATGAAAGAAAAAGCTCTCTTCCACCACGTAAGAGAAGAGAGCTGCAATTTAGTATTCTTTTCCCTTTTATAAAACTACAATTTAAATTGACGAATGACTTGTGTTAGTCGGCTAGACAAACCTTGTAAACCCTGTGCACTGCTTGAAACGCTGTCCATAGAAGTTGTTACTTCCTGTGTAGCTGCGGATGTTTCTTCAACACCAGCTGCAGACTCCTCAGAAATCGTTGCAATTTCCTGTACCTTCAAATTCATCGACATCGATGTTTGTGAAATTTCCTGTATCGAATTCATTACAACTTGAATATCCTCTGTAATTTTCTCCAGATTCGTTTGAATTACCCCGAAAGTTTTTTGTGTATCCTGAATTTGGACAGTGCCTTGTTCAACCTCTTTATAACCAACTTCCAATGCCCGGACAACATCCACCGTTTCATGTTGCACCCCCGAAACAATTGATGTTATTTCATCAACCGAGTTATTTACTTGTTCAGCTAAATTCCGAACTTCATTCGCCACAACCGCAAAGCCTTTACCATGTTCACCTGCACGGGCTGCTTCTATCGCTGCATTAAGTGCAAGTAAGTTAGTTTGCGCAGCAATTTGCTTAATCACTTCAACTAGTTGGGAAATTTCAGATGATTGTTTTTCCAATTGACGGACTCTGTTTACAGCGCCTTCCATAATCCCATCTATCTTCTTCATTTGTTCTGTTGACGAAGTCATTAATGAATAACCATTTTTACTCATCATTAAAATTTCATTAGCATTCGTTGTCACATTGCTGCTTCTGTCAGCCATACCTTCAATAGCATGCGCAAAAGTTCCCATCTCTTCAGATAAATGCGTTGCATGCCCTGCTTGGGATTCTGCTCCGGCTGCTATTTCTTGCATTGTACTAGCAATTTGTTCAGTACCTTCCGATACATATATAGAAGTTTCCGCCAGCATATTACTTTGCTTTTCTGTGGCATTAGAAACATCCGTTACATTTACAATAATCTCACGTAATTGCGAGTTCATTGAATTTGTTGATTCAATTAAAGTAGCAAATTCATCTTTTGATGTTGCAACAATCGGTTCCTGATCAAGTTGTCCATTTTTAATTTCAGTTAAACGTTCCATTACTTTTCTCAACGGATTAATAATTGCATGTGACGTCGAAATACCGATAATAATTGAAAATATCATAATAACTACCACAATAACTACACCAATTAGTAAAGTGCTTTTGACTAGAGAAATGACATTTTGGCCATCTTCCTGCATTAGCCCCTCACGCATTCGAATAGACTGTTCATATCCACTGAGGTATTCCTGCAGGTCATCTTCAGTAGCAAGCATTTTGGTCAATGCACCCTCACGATCCCCAGCATTATAAGCGGATAAAACTTCATTTTGCATAACTTCAAACCATGAAGCTGAGTTTTCCATTAATTTGACCGCTGCTTCTGATACACCAAAGTCAGCTGCTTCTTGTCTCAAGTTTTCATGTTGTTCATAAATTGATTCAAATTTTTCTTTATATTGCTGTTCTCCCGTCAATAAATAGGCACGTAATGATGATTCCCCTTGCGTTAAACGAAAGGCCATTTTTTCACCATATAGTAATATTTGCAGATTCGTATATGTAAATTCTTCTGTTTTTTCCTGCACAACCGATAGTTGTTTAAAATTCACCACCAACAAAACACAAAGTAACAGTAAAATGGAACCAAAGGCAAAAAAAATACGTGTTTTAACACTTTTAAAATTTAATAACCTCAATAAAACCCCTCCTATTAGCCTAATAACATATTCCTTATTTAATACTACACAAGTCCCAATTATACCAAAGACATAGTACTTACAAATATTCTATTAATGTTATAACAGTCATAACAAATTACTTATAATATAGAGAAAACGTCAAATAAAAAAACATAGAAAGACGTTATTCTCCCTATGTTACCAGTCAACCTATTTACTATTTATCATCTTGTTTTTGCTTCTTCTTTTCCAAATACTCCGCACGCAATTTTTCAAGTTGCTGCTTTTTATCGAATTGTGCCGGCTTGTTTTTTTCATGATATTTCGCTACAGCTGCCTTACCTTTACTATCCAACTGATATTTTCCCATTTTGTTCACCTACTTTTTTTCGCTTTTCCAACCAATATTCGTACTCTTCAGCTGTCAATGGCTTTGAATAATAGTAGCCTTGGACGATTGGCACTCTCTCCAAGCCCATAATAAATTGAACCTGCTCTTTCGTTTCGACACCTTCTACCAAAACATTTAAATCCAGTGAATTGCACAAGTGAATAATCGATTTTAGGATCGAGGCATCTTTTGCGGAATCAGGCACACCATCTATAAATGATTTATCAATTTTAATAGTGGATATCGGTATTTCTTTCAAATAAGATAAAGACGATAAACCGGTACCAAAATCATCCAGCGCAACAGACAAGCCATTTTCCCTGAAAGCCCTTACTGCTGATATGGCATTATGAATATCATGAATGACACTTGTTTCAGTAACTTCCAATTCAATTTTAGACGCTTGAAGTTTATACTTAAGCAAACTCTCACTGATTACTCTTTTTAAACGTGGTGATGTCAAATACATACCCGGAATATTAATCGATATTTGCGGCAGCTCTATCCCCATAGTAGTCCATGAGGCTAATTGTTGGCAAACTCTCTCAATTAGCCAATCTGTCACATCTGAAATACGATTAGTATTTTCTATAATGGGGATAAACACCGCCGGAGATATTATTCCGAACACCGGATGTTTCCAACGCATAAGCGCCTCTATCCCTACTACACTATTTTGCTCCGGATGCACTTTTGGCTGATATACAATGAACAACTCATTTTCATCCATCGCCCGTTGAATATCCCCCTCTGTTAGGATAGATGTCGTACCGAGCTTACGTGGCATAGTAAAGTAAAAACACGGAGGTCGAGACAAATGACAATGAAAAGAGAACGTATCCGCTACACGGCTGAACAAAAAAAAGCCGTTGTTGCACGCATGATGCCACCACAAAACGAAGCGGTAGCGAAAATAAATGAGGAAACAGGCATTACAGAAGCCACCCTATATAAATGGCGCAAGGAAGCACGTGCAGCAGGTAGTGCAACACCTGGCAATGGTCAAACAAGCGACAAATGGAACAGCCATGATAAATTTTTAGTAGTAATGGAAACCTTCTCGATGAATGAAGCTGAGTTAGCGGAATATTGTCGTCGAAAAGGCTTATATCGTGAGCAGATCGAAGCGTGGAAAGAAGTTTGTCTTCAGGCAAATGGTCAGGCATTTGATCAGGCAAAGCAGTTGAATGGGCAATTAAAGGAAGAAAAGCAGCGGGCAAAGGCGTTGGAGAAGGACTTACAGAAGAAAGAAAAGGCATTGGCAGAAGCGGCAGCCTTATTACTCCTTCGAAAAAAGGCCCAAGCGATTTGGGGGGACGACGAGGAAGAATGACCTGCCCGTCAAATCGCAAACTCGCAGTAGAATTGATTCAAGAAGCGAACCGAAACGGGGCGCGATTGGCAAAAGCATGTGAAGAATTGCATATTAGTGTTCGCACGTATGAACGTTGGGTAAAGGACGGGGAAATCCAGTGGGACCAACGCCCTATCGCTAAGCGTCCCCTACCGAAAAATAAGCTGTCCGAAGAAGAACGAACAGAGATTTTAACCGTTGTGAAGCAGGATGAATATGCCGATTTACCACCAACACAAATTGTCCCAAAGTTAGCCGATCAAGGAACGTACATCGCTTCAGAATCAACATTTTACCGTGTATTACGCGAAGAAAAGATGCAAAATCACCGAGGCTTTAGTCAAAAACCGACGAAGCGGGTACCGGAAAGTCATCTTGCTGTGGCACCGAATCAAGTATGGACATGGGACATTACGTGGTTAGCAGGACCTGTGAAAGGTATGTTTTATCGTCTTTATTTAATCATTGATTTATTTAGTCGCAAGGTTGTCGGCTGGGAGGTTTGGGAAACCGAAGAAGCAAACTATGCGGAGCAACTGGTGCAAAAAGCGGTACTGAATGAAAAAATTCAAGGTGCACCACTCGTCCTTCATTCGGATAATGGCAGCCCGATGAAAGCCTCCACTTTTCAAGGGTTTCTGGAGAAAATGGGCATTCAAAGCTCGTATTCAAGACCACGTGTCAGCAACGATAATCCCTATTCAGAAGCGATGTTTCGGACGTTGAAATACCGCCCTGATTTCCCGCGAAAAGGGTTTAAGTCCGTAGTGGAAGCACGTGCTTGGGCATTAAAATTTGTCCGCTGGTACAACGAAGTACATTTACATAGCGCCTTGAAATTTGTGACGCCGGTGCAGTGCCATACTGGTAAACATATCGGAATTTTAGAGAAAAGAAAATTAGTGTATGAAGAAGCCAAACAAAAGCATCCAGAACGTTGGGCTGGGCAGACACGCAATTGGTCAGCGCAACAACAAGTCGCACTGAATCCGATAAAAGAAGTCGTTCAGGAATAAAAAATCCCCCTTTTCCCTGTTGAAGTTCAATGGAAAGCGATTTTCTTTCCATTGAACTTCAACAGGACAGCAAGCACAGCGCGCTAGCTTCGATTGAATTGGGGATTTGATTGGAACGAATAGGAGTTTAGTAGAAAAGTAAAATAGCTCGATGCGACAACTATATTGACAAACACCGATATCAAGACTAAGTTGTCGTTCAAAATTAAACGTATGAATTTTTGGATCGTACTTTATTATTTCATGCCTGGATTGTGTAGACGGAGCATGTAATACCGCAATTGCATTGGCAAAATGTTCATGAACCGGCTTTTTTTCATCTGACTGTGAAACAGCAAAAACCGCTTCCACCGAAACCATACGTTCTCCAATATTTAGCGGACGCTCTAACGAAAGACAAATATTCCGCAATCCATTGATTGTATTTTGCACACTTTCGGCAGGTGCATGTATCACCGTAAAGCGATTAGCTTCCGTTCGATACAATTTCGTCTCATTTGGCAGATTAGTTTGCATTATTTCCATTACATTTTTGACAATTGCATCCCCAAATGAATAGCCATAAGCTAATACATACTTCTCCAAGTTGTTTAAATGGACAATGGACACCATTTCCGTATTCTTTTTAATACGTTGGTCTTCTGTAAATTGATTATGGTTCGGCAATTGCGTCAACGCATCAAAATTTTTCATCCGGTAGTCAACATATCTGTCTAGGCGACTGGCTAAAATTGCAAATCCAAACAAACTGACAATACCAATTGTCACAAAGAACACGACTTCAACCATATTGGAATCATGAGTATGTACATGGATCGGCCCTTCAACATAAAAGCTCATTGCTAACATACCTGTATAGTGCATGCTTGTTACAGCGATAGCCATTAAAAAAGCGGCGACACTTTTCACCAAAACCTTTTCCATTTTAGAATCAGTGATCGAAAAGATGTATAAAGCGGCAAATGATGCCACAATTGCTATCACGATCGATAAGCTAAACAGGACAGGATTATAAACAACCTTTGCATCCATCTCCATTGCAGCCATACCTATATAATGCATAAGTGCTATCCCGCATCCCATAAAAAAACCAGCCGCGATAAATGTTTGAATCTTTTTATAGTCGCTTTTGGTTAAATAAAATGCCATATACGATGCAACAATAGCAGGGATGACAGATATAAGCGTCAGTACCAGATTATGCTTCATAGGTATGGATATGACGAGCGCACTCATTCCAACATAGTGCATCGACCAAATTCCAAGCCCCATTGCCAGCGAAGCCAACACTAACCATATATTTTTATGAAAAAAACCCTTTCCATTGATGCGCCGATTAATATAAATTGCTGTATAGGATGCACCAAAAGCGATAATGAAAGACAATAGTATTACTAAGGGATCGTATGTTCCTTCAATAATATGCATACTTTCCAAGTCGGGTATTGTAAACAAAGATATTCGCTCCATTTATCTGAATGGTGATTAATGTCCCAATTATTCATGTTGACCTCAATTGCTGCATCTTGATAAGAAGTGCATGTTGGCTTCATAAAGTTTAATACATTCAATTTAAATTGAACAGAATAAAAATGATTCTTTTTCGCATTATCGAGACACAAAAACCCCTGGAGGTTAGATTTTTTCTAACTTCCAGGGGCATTATCATTAAAAGAATGGTGTTTTTGTAAATGTAATAGGAATAGAATTATGAGAAATTAGACAACTATTACTATTCCCACTCAATAATTAATTAACTTTACTTAGGCCTTAAATCCATTTTCTATAGGCTTTTAAACTTCTACTCATCACTTATACAATTTAAATTCTAATATGATTGGTATCAAAATTGGTATCAATAAAACTAATCATAAATTTTCTTTCCAATCCAACTATAACAATTTTTATATGCAACGATGTTCATGGACAAATATACTCGTTTAAAGATGTACACTTTTGACTCATTTTCTAGCATACTAATTATGAGGTGATTTGTATTACATAAGGCTAGATATTCAAATGCTTATGGAATAACAAGTTTTACTATCTCTCTAAAGCAAAAAAACAGCAGTTTCCCATTACTGAGGAAACGCTGTTTTACTTGTTATTCAGGAATGAGATTCTAACTTAGATTAAATATAAATTAGTAATCTAGAGGATAATTAAACAGGAATTAAAGAACTTAAACGAAATTCTTTTCCCTGCAGTAGATATATATCATATCCTCCTATATCCTTTATGTATTTTAAGGGGCTAGGCAAATTATCATCTCGCTCTGCCCTTCTTGGTCTTCTAATTTTTGTTGGACGGGCTGGACCATATCTAATACCAACCCGTTTAATATGCCAATCATCTGTATAACCCTCTAACTTACAACAAAACAATAAATGTTGTAACCAATATTCCCCAGATCTTATCTGTTTCATAAAGTTCCCGTTCGAGTAATCTTTATCCTTAAGTTCAATTACATAAACTATCTTCTCAATTAAATCTAAAATTATGTAATCACAATCCTTAGGATGTTGTTTTAAATACAAGGCATATTCTTTCTTTAAATCCTCCAATTTATGAATGACTAAGAATTTACTTTCCGCTTTATCTATTTTAATTGTTACTTCATACTGATCACCTTTTTCTTCAATTAAATGCAATTTATTTTGATTTTCAATAATGTAAAAAAAATTTTCTTTGATATAGTAATTAAAATTATCTATTAATTCCATTATTAAAACCTTCTTTAATTTGATTCTTTTTGATTCAACATATTTTTTAAAAGAAAATACTCATCTTCTAATTTGACATTAATATCATCAAAAATATCTATATATTCTACTTCTGATAAATCTCCAATTGTTCTGACGTCATTTACATTGAAATAGTAACCCATCACTTTACAATTTATATCTTCCTCATTTACCTTCGCATTCAAAATTTTATTAGTAGTAGATCGAATTAAATAATCACTATGACTTGAAATGATAATTTTTACGCCTAATTTAGACAATTCAACTAATAACTCTGCAAATTTAGTTTGATTCTCAGGATCTAAGTTCATTTCTGGTTCATCAATAAATAAAATATCACCTTCAGAAAAAAGATATTTTATATAGTATTCTAAACCAAACAAAGACTTAATTGATGAAGAAGATATTTGTAATGGTATTTTCTTCTGTTTATATTTAATCTTTTCATTATTTGTAGAGTATATTTCTCTATAATAGTATTCGTTTTGTTCTATATCATATTCATATTTACCTTTAAGAATATCCGCCGAAAAACGATTCCAAATATTTATTCTTGACTCTTTATCCAAAAACTTTTCGGCAACAGTAAGATCAATACGATTTAAATACTTCATATAATCGGATATAGGAAGCGGATATTTTTCAGATGGTAGCGATTCCGAATTTATATCAAAGGACTTGGTACTTCTTTTAATAGATAATTCCTTTCTAAAAACATTAATTCCATTTCTTTCTGCTGGAATATACAAAATACTCGGCATTGCGAATACTTTCCTAGAAAAAAATATTATAGCAACTTTTAAAAAGGCTTTATTTGTTCGATCAAAATCTAAATCATTTTCTTCATCAAATAATGAATCTAGTTCCTCTAATGTAACTTCCCAATACTCTTCCATATTTTTAATATTTAAAGTTATAGTAGAGGTAATTCCCTTTAAACTAATTTTTTCATTTGCACTCTTTGTTCTAGCTAATGACTTTTCAAAAAAATCTTCAAAATCCGAATTAAAGATTTTAAGTTTTGTTTCACTAAAATCATTTTGACTAGCATTAAAAATAATCGGCAAATCCTTAATTAAATTAGTATTTAAATCTTCTACTATTTTTTCTATCAAATACTTACTCATTTCACTTTTATCAACTTGAATAGTTAATGAGCTTCTTGTATCAATTAATTTACCTAAAAACTCCTCAAGAAATCTTAACTTTTCTTGGTCTACTCTTTTGTACATACCATATAACAAATATGAAATGTATGTTTTTCCTGAATTGTTTTTGCCTAATAGAATTGTTTCTTGCCCAAGTTCAATATTACATTTCTTTACAGGACCTAATTTTTCTACTAGCATTATATTCACCATTTTCTTAAATTATTTTCTTATTATAAATTATATCCTAAGGTCTAGTTGTTTTAAACATGTAAGTAAAAGCATAAAGGAATCAACTATCATTTAAAAATGAAAAGTCTTTTTAGTATAAATCTTATTATTTTAAACAGATTAAAATGACTCATTTATAACTTTTTTATTTGTCGTCTATGTACACAATATCTTATTTGTTTCTTTTCTATCCTAATAATTTAGTATAAATATTGCATCAAATAAAAAAGGTTTTAGCAATAAGGCTTTCCAAGCTTTTTTACATTGCACTATTTATTGTCAAAATACACTATTCATCACTAGCTCTTTAATTTTTCGAAGATCTTTCCTAAAATGCTTTTTTGTGATTTTTTATATTCCTCAGATACTTTAAAATAATGAATTTCAGCAAACTGTTCTAAAATTTTCTCAGCATCTTTTTTAATATGACCACTCGTTTCAAATGTTTGATTCACCTCTAATTTACCAGATCTGCAATCATAAGCTAGTAGTTGAGGTAATTCAGAAGAAAATTCATCGTAAACAATGTCATATCTAAAAAGAGCAACCTTTACATCATTTACAAAAACACCACTAATATATATATCATTCATGCCTTTTTTTAATCCCATTACAATTCTCTTTTCTATTTATTATTTTTTATTTGTTTTAACTTCGGCAATGTTGTCATCAGAAATTCAATTAATTCCTCATTTTCCTTTGCATTAGGGTTAAATATCAAATTGTTTCTTACTGAAATATCTTTTAATAAATTTTCAATTCCTTCATAAGTAGAAAACTTTCTAATTAAATATTCTAATGTGCTTTTAGTTTTTAAGTTACCACGTTCAATATCTGCATCATCTTTATACATTAATAAAATTTTATTAATTAATAATTCGTATTGTTCTTCTGCAATTTTTAGTATTGTTTCATCTTCACCATATCTTGGTTTCGGGAAGATTCTAGACAATCTTTCATGTAAAACTGATAAATAGCCTCTTCCATTTGAAGTCCATAATTTATTATAAATAGGATACTTCTCTAATTCTTTTATATACTCCACAACCAACCTTTCAACATACTCTGAAAAGATGATGTTATAATTTGAAATAAAGATTTCATTTGCAGCTTCACTATAAAATTGGCTCAGTTCTTTCAAATTTGATAATTCATTAATACCATGTGTTATTTTTAATGTCCCTAAGCTATCTTCAAATTCCCGCACTATCTCATCTAGCTTATCTGGATGTGCTATTTTAAATTCTTCATAAGTATTTAAGTTTTCTAAATACCCTTCCATATATTCCTTTGCCGTCCCAAAATATATCCATTCTTTTGTTGCATTAGTAACTATTGCAATTTTATCAACTATAGTTTCAGGCGGTAAGGCTACTCCACGAAGATATGAATTAAATGTCCCTTTAGTAGATTCTATTCTTTCTGCAAATTCTGCTAAAGAAATTCCCAATGTATCCTTTAATACTTTTAAACGCAAACCGACTTTTACACGATCAGGTTTCATATTTACCTCCTGTGTTATTAAATAAAAACTTAAACTAAAACTGTCTCTATTTATCTTTAATTTACACTATTTCTATTAAAATTTCAAAAAATGTTTTAATCATCGTTTGAAAGTATTGATATTAAATTCAAACGATATATAATTGAATTGTGGTCATTTTTATTCATTGAAATTGAGGGGGTGATTTATTGTTTGTTGAATAACAAAAAAGCAACGTTGGCAGACGTTGCTTTTGCACACAAAATTCAAAAAGGAGAATTCAGTGTTTAAAAAAAATATCACTTATAAGTATAGAGCCAAACTAAGATATAAACAACTTGATTTAATTTGGTATTTATCATTCTCGATTATTGGAATAGGATCTTTATTTTTCATTAAATTTTTAAATTCCTTTTTCAATAGTATTAATTCGAATTATCTAGTTCCAAATTACATTTATATTTTAGTTTTAGTATTACTAACTTCTATTAACCTTATTTTGTTTTATCAAAGCCCTATTTCATTTTCTGAAAAACAAAGAAATAAAAATAAACTTTTACAATTAATAGAACAAAATCATTTTTATTATGAAGTTAACGGTAAGATTCGTTCTTCTATGGAAATTGTATTTTATTACATCCAGGAAGAACTACATATCGAAGTCTACCCATTAGGTGGGAAGTATACGTATAAATTAGATGAATTAGGAAAATTATTCGAGACAAAATTTAATATGACATTAATTACAATTCAAAATGATTACGCAGACCACACAACATATATTTTATCTAAGAATAACAATTTCGCTTTAGATTCTAACGACTATTGGAGTTGAGTAACATATCATTTATACCTCTCGATAAAAATAAGAATTTTGAATTCGAAACTAAACAAATAGGTGCTATTATTCAGGCTCCTACTGGACAAGGTAAAACTCGGTTTCTATCTTATTTAATTCTTTCAGCTGCGAAAATTGGTGCAGATATTTATTTAATAGATGGGAAAAGGTCGGATTTATTTGCCTTGAGATTTGCATTTAACGAGGTTGATCGAAATTCACATATAGCTTCAACGCCAAATCAAACATGCAAATTATTACGAGAGTTAAATGAAAGAATGAACCTTCGATATGAAATATATTTTTCTACAGAAAGCTCTACCGTTGGTTCAAATTTCACTACCTATAAACTTAGACCCATTTTTTTATTCTTTGACGAATTAATTGCAACTATGGGAGAAAACAAAAAAATTGGTAAAGAAATCGAATCGTTATTAATACAAATAATGCTTAAAGGTCGCGCAGCTGGGATATTCGCTATACTCTCTTCTCAGAGGTTTTCAGCAGAAGTTCTATCAACAACAATTCGCGAAAATGCTGGGATGAGGGTTGCACTAGGAAGAATGTCTAAAGATAGTTACCGAATGGTTTTCGGTGATTTTTATGAAGAACTGCCATCTGCTGAAAAAGGGATAGGTAAAGGTTACATATTCTTAGATGGTCTCGGTTGGAGTACTCCTAGAGCTTTTCAAACACCTTTGTTGGATACAAATAAAGTAGATGTTAAAGAGCTATTAAATAAATTTCTTTATGATAATTCTCACAATTATAAAGATGAATCTTGTGAATAGTATACAACCCTTTTCGAGTGCTCAACTGATAATTATTAAAATCCTTGCGCAAGCAAAAGGATAGGCGGAGCCGGTTTAATGATTGTCTGTTTAGTGCAACCACGAAGCAATGCGGAGTGGAAGGTCTTTTAAACTTAATTCCCCCGTTAGTAACACGGGGGAAATGAACTCAATCGTTCTTTCTTTAAACCCTTGATGTTACTTGGTTAATCACGATTTTGAAATCCCGAATATTTGGGAAAATTAAATTAAAAGGAGCCTTTATAATGGCAAAATTAAAATTAGCAGCAACAAATAAAATTTCCCTAACAGATGGTACAGACCAAGATTTATCAGTTCTTAAATTTGACTTAAATCAATTTAAATTACCTCAAAACTTCGTAGCACTTGCAAAAGAAATCACTACAAAAGCAGAAAAAGAACGTACTTCCCTTGGCGAAGTTGTTGAAACAGGTAAAGTAACTATTTTATTCAAGGTATATGACCGTTCTTTAGTTGAACTAGCTGTAGCAAATCAATTAAGTGAATTCGGCGCCCCTATTACTATTACAGTTGAAAGTCAAGATTTGTTACCTATTTTAGATAAGTTTGAACAAGATGAATTTATTCCAATGACTTTTGAAAATATTACTGTAACACCTAAGAAAGTTCAAAAAAAATCTTTTTCAAATGGTTCAATGGTGGATACTTGGCAATTTGCTGAGTTAAAGGTCTCTGCAAAAAATTATAAAATTATTTAATGGATAAAGACTTTGCAAATTCCTGCCTGATTGATTGGTTAAGGTTTTCCATTACAGACATTAATCCTAAGTTTGTTGCTGAGAATGTATTAGGTATTCCATTTTGTGAGTTTGATCAAGAAGGGAAAGCTAGTCCTTTTCCTTCTTATCACATTCGCTACTGTTTCGCTAATATTGAAATTCATACTAGCGAAAAACATTCTAACGTTTTAGTTAATTTATCTGGAAAAGCTTGTAGACAGTACGAGAAATATATGTCACAAAACACTGGATGGCATTGGCATTCTTTTATTAAAACCATTGTATTTTTTGAAGCTAATATATCTAGAATTGATTTAGCACTAGATATCTTTGACGATTCTTCTCCTAGTGTTAGGAAAATTCAAGATTACGTCAAACGTGGGCAACTTTCTTCACGATCTCAAACCTTTAAAGAAATTAATAGTGGACGTATCTTAGACGGTGTTTTAACTGGATTTACTTTATACATAGGTAACCACCCACAAATGTTACGCATTTATGATAAAAAACAAGAAATCAGAGACAACACAGATGAAATTTTAAATATAAAAAAATGGGTTCGATGGGAATTAGAGCTTGGTGATTCTAAAGCCAAAGAAGTATGCAATTATATTTCTGATGGCAAACCGTTAAATGTCATAGTGAAAGGTATTTTAGCAAGTCATTACTCATTTAAAACCCAACCAAAAGGCAAAAAAGACTTTCATAACAAATCTCGGTGGAACAATATGAAATGGTGGGATGAATTTATTAAAGATATCCCTAAAATACCATTACGAGTGACAAAGGCAAAAACTACGTTAAAAGAAAAAAAGCTTTGGATTGAAAAATCTACAACAAAATCTAGGGCTATGATTTATGAAGTTTATAAACGTGCTTTTGGTGTGGAATTTGCCGATGCTTATTTACGTGAAGAGCTTAATATTGGGCAATCTAAATTTACGGATTTAGATCAATCTATGATTACTCAACGCGTAAACGAATTATTAGGTGATGATGAAATTTAGGAGTGTTTTAACTTGAATGTAATTAGTAAAGACGAATTAATCGCAATTGGTTATACAAAATGCACTGCACAAGGAATCATTCGTGAAGCTAAAGCTTTAATGGTTAAGCGTGGTTATAACTTTTATAACAATAAACGTTTAGGGCGCGTTCCTAAAGAAGCAGTTGAAGAGATTACAGGATTAAAATTTTTCGACACAAAGGGTTGATGTTAATGGCAAAAATCACTGGTGTCTATAAAGATAAAAAGTCTGGGAAATGGTACTACTCCGTTTCCCTCGGCTTTGATGCCGTGACGGGTAAACGCATTCGTAAAGTACGAAGGGGCTTTAATTCTCAAAAAGAGGCGTACGAAGCCAAAATCGCAGAATTAAAAGATGCTCAAGATATGGGACAGTTTTCAAATAGTAGTATGGATTACACTACATTTTTGGAACAACTATTCATTCCCGAATATAAATCGAAAGTACAAATAACAACTTTTGAAAATCGATTGCCTGTTCTAAAAAAGATTATGAAACACTTCGGGAAAAAGAAAATCGATAACATAACAAATTTAGATATTCAGATTTGGAAAAACAGTTTGACCGAACAACATTCTCAAAATTATTCTAGGATGGTTTACGGTCTCTTTTCTCAAACTTTAGAAAAAGCTGTTAGTCTAGGAATGATTAAAAATAATCGCGCTAAACAAGTTGGAACTGTTCCAAAAGAAAAAGTTAAAGTAGAGTTTTGGACAAAAGAAGAATTTGAAAAAGTACTATCTACATTTAATTTAGATGACTATTATGAGCATTATTCATTCGTAATTGTTTGGTTATATTTTATGACAGGATTACGAGTAAATGAAGCCACTGCATTAAGGTGGAAAGAAGAGATCGACTTGGATAAAGGAACACTCACAGTCACCCATTCTTTACGACTTAAAAACAGAAATGACTGGAGCTTAGGACCAACTAAAACGAAAGCTGCACTAAGAACAATTGCAATTGATACTGACACGATTTCAATTTTACAGGCTTGGAAAACACGCCAAGTAGATTTTGGTGATATCAAATTAGTTCTATCTTATGACGGTTCTCCAACATGGAAATCAACGGTAGCGCGAATTATTACTAGGCATGCAAAATTAGCTGGTGTAAAACCAATTCAAGCTAAAGGCTTACGCCATTCTCATGCATCATTTTTAATTAATGAATATAATGCTAATCCTTTGGTTATCAAGGATCGTTTAGGGCATGAGGATATTAAAACTACTCTTAGTACGTATTCACACCTTTATCCTAATGTAAATTTTGAAATAGCTAAAAACATGAGTGGTAAAATTCAGTACAAAACATCAGCAGCAAAGAAAACAAAGTTCCTAGGTAACCAATCATTTAAATATTAAAGTACTTCCTTTATTACTTTAACTTCATCTTTAAAGAAAAAAATAATTATATTTAGAAATTTTTTTCTTTATGAATTCTAATAACCGCCGAATAGGTTTTTTCAATTTATTTGTGGTAACTTGTTTCTTTACTACACTGAATACCTCTTGAAATTGAGATTTAAAAATAATAACTAAGAATGTATCAAATGCAATATTTACTATTAAATATATAAGTATTCTCCATTCCTCAATGGAGAATGCTGTAGTTATACTTTCTATTGATGAATATGATAAAAGTCCTGTTAGTAATATCGTCAATAGAGGTCCTACTAATGTAGCTCTATATATCGCTTTCTCTTTTTTTAATACTAAAACTTTTTCAATTTGGGTTTTTCTTTCATGAATAACTTTAAAATTCAAATAACCTTCACATTTTTCCAAAATAAAATTTCGTAATCTCATTAAAGATTCGTAATGATAAAATGACTTATAATAATTATCAATATAAGCTTCTGTTTCTAGTATCTGATTATCTAACAATTTCCACATAGGCATATTAATATCCCATTGTGTGTAATTTACTAAATCTGTTTGCATCTTCTCTATCAAAATATCTTCAATTGCAGTTATATTTGATTCTAAAGTAATTCTATAAATTTGCTCTGTATCAAATATACCCTCCTTCAAATCATCTTTACTAACACCATTAAATAGTAATTGGTCTTCCGCATCTTTTTCAAAGTTTTTACCTAAACACGAAATTAACCTGTCATAGTTAGCATATAAATTATAATTTTGAGAATATCTATATACTTGTTTTTCTAGTATTTCACTACATATTTCCTCAGACTGTAATTGATGTTTAAAAATCGGTGCAAATAAAATTCTATATATCCCTTCATTAAACGATTTAGAATTTTTTACTTTAAAGTACTCTGGTCTATATGAATAGTCTATTAGTGTTAAATGCTTTAGTCCATAACTAATGGCGTTATCTAGCCCCAAAAACTCCTTATAATAATCTACATATCTATATATCATATCGCTATAAGAGATATTTTTTATACTCTCCTTCTCTATTTTCTCAGGAAACAGAATTTCATCAAAAGTTATATCCCACTTATCTCCACTCAATCGAAAAACATCTACATCTTCTATAAACAATGAAAAATGTATTATAATTTTCCCATTCTTATATATCGTTAACATAATAGTGGGAATATAAACTTCATTTGAATTTAAAATTTCAGGAGGGCGAATTATAAACCTATTCTTAGTATCTTTACTCTGGTTACCAGTGTAAAACCTCTCCATATTAAGTAACTTCGCTAGTCTCTCTAGAGCTAATAATTGAGTGTTAAGGAGCCTGTCTTCCCCATCATGAGATACTAATAGCTGTGTACCCGAGGAAGTTATCTCTATTTTTTCAGGTAGCTTAATACTTTTCTTTAAGATGGGAGAAATTATTTCACCTTTTTCATTTGCTTTTTTACATAATTCAAACCTTTCTTCTATTTCTTTCTCAAAATTTTCATGGAAATTTATTTTATAATCTGCACTTTCAATAGAGATTCTTAAAGGATCCTTAACAATTTTATGAATATAATCTATAAATAAATCTTTTTCTAATATTTCATCTGAAGATAGAACATAAAAATAATCTAAGTAGCCACTATTAATTTTCATTCTTCTTCCCCTTTGTTATTTTAACAACTAAATTTTTTTAAATTTAGCATATCATTAAAGAACTACACTTTAAAGCAAGGCTAGAAATTAAATATATCAACTTTTATTTTAGCTTAATTTTTAATATAAATTGATTATTGGTATCAAATTAGGTATCACCAAACAAAAAAGCTCAGCAAAAACCCTATTAAATAAGGCTCTACTAAGCTTTTTAGGTTGTTATTTAACTATTCCCACTCAATCGTTGCTGGTGGCTTAGAAGTAATGTCATACAGCACGCGGTTTACGTGCTTCACTTCGTTGACGATACGTACAGAAATCTTCTCCAGTACATCGTAAGGGATACGCGCCCAGTCAGATGTCATGCCGTCGATTGATGTTACACCGCGGATACCTACTGCGTAATCATACGTACGGCCATCGCCCATTACACCTACTGAACGGATATCAGGTAATACAGCGAAGTATTGCCAAATGTCGCGTTCAAGACCAGCTTTTTTAATTTCTTCGCGAAGGATGTAGTCTGCTTCACGAACGATTTCCAATTTTTCTTCTGTTACTTCACCAAGTACACGGATACCTAATCCAGGGCCTGGGAAAGGTTGACGCCATACTACCTCTTCAGGTAGACCTAATTCAAGACCTAAAGCGCGCACTTCGTCTTTGAATAGTGTATTTAACGGTTCGATTAATTCAAATTTCATATCTTCCGGTAAACCACCAACATTGTGGTGAGATTTAATTGTTTGGGCAGTTGCTGTACCAGATTCAATAATATCTGTGTAAAGCGTACCTTGCGCTAAGAAATCCATATCTTTTAGCTTTGATGATTCTTCATCAAATACGTAGATAAACTCGTTACCGATAATTTTACGTTTTTGCTCAGGGTCAGAAACACCGGCAAGTTTATTCATGAAACGTTCACGAGCATCGATTTTGATCAGTTTCATATCGAAGTCCTCTGTGAAAGTTTTCATAACTTGCTCAACTTCGCCTTTACGGTTTAAGTTGTGGTCCACGAACATACAAGTTAATTGGTCACCGATTGCTTTGTGGATTAACACTGCTACTACAGATGAATCAACTCCGCCTGATAATGCACAAAGTACTTGCTTGTCTCCAACTTGCTCACGGATTTTCGCAATTTCGATTTCAATGAAGTTTGCCATAGACCAGTCGCCTTTTGCTTCACAAACATTGAATACGAAGTTTTTCAGTAAATCATTTCCGTATACAGAGTGGCGTACTTCCGGGTGGAATTGTACTGCATAAAATTTACGAGAAGCATCAGCCATTGCTGCAATCGAACATGCCGGGCTTGTCGCAATTACTTCAAAACCTTCTGGTACCGCTGTTACATGGTCACCATGGCTCATCCATACAACTTGATCTTTTGGTAATTCCGCAAATAATTTATTATCCGAAGTAATGTTAATTTCAGCTTTCCCGTATTCACGAGTTGCCGCGCCTTCCACTTTACCGCCATGTGTGTGGGCCATTAACTGCATGCCATAACAAATGCCTAAAATCGGTAAACCCAATTCAAAAATCGCTGGATCTACATGAAATGCCGATTCATCATATACAGAGTTTGGACCGCCTGAGAATACGATACCTACAGCATTCATTTCTTTAATTTCTTCAGCAGTGATCGTATGTGGATGTAATTCCGAGAATACACCGAATTCACGAATACGACGAGTGATTAATTGGTTGAACTGACTACCGAAATCAAGAACGACAATCTTTTCTTGCTCTTTTAACATAGGAGTTGACACTATTTCCACCTCTTCTAATTTTTTGCGGCCTATATTAAGAAAAAAACGCGTAAGAAAATAATTTCTACGCGTTCATATTTCATCTCTTCTTCAAGTGGGTATAACTATCCCTTAAAAGGATATAGTGAGACCCACCGTCATAGATAAGTTATTTAGGGTAACTTAGTAGAAACATCTGGACCATATTACCAGACTTATATGAAGGCACAATACTATTTATTTTTCTAAATTTTACTCTTTCATCGAATTAAAATCAACCACTCGTGCGATTGATTAAATATTCCCAAATTTCTTTCATTTCATTTGTGTTCATTTGATCGGTCTGTTTAGCGTAAATAAGACGCTCATAAAACGCCGTCAACTCACTCATTTTCGTTGTATCCAACTGTCGATCGACACGCATAGCAAACTGTTGCAGCGTTTCATCTTGCCCTCGTTTTAAATGAATGCGCTCCAGTTGTTTCAACAATACAAAGTACGCTTCTTCAAATGTTGCCGCTTTGTCTAATTTTGAACGGTTCATTTGGACAGCCAGTTTCGGTTGCCATTGTCCGCGTTTTTTCCAAGCGATAATTAAGCCAATTACAACAAGTGCCAATAATACGTACAGCACCAATTTAAATTTCGACCAGTCTATTCCACTTGTACTGTTAGTTGATTGCTTAGGTGTATCTTGCTCTTCCAACTCCGGCTTTGGTGCTTCCGGTTCTTCCATTTCAGGTAACTGTTCTTCTTCCGGAGCTTCAAAATCCACATCATAGTTAATATTCATCGGATTGCTAAACCCAATTGTCGGCTCAAACGGCATCCAGCCAATACCATCAATATACGCTTCAACCCACGAATGGGCATCATTATTCGTCACCTGATAAGTAAACATACCGTCTTGTGAACCAACTCGTTCTCCACTTGAAAAACCTTTTACCCAACGTGCCTGAATCCCTATCGAACGAAGCATGACAACCATTGAAGTAGAAAAGTTATCACAATAGCCAAGCTTTGTTTCAAATAAAAACTGATCTACATAATCTTGGTCCGCTGCTGGCACTTGTACATTCGTCGTTTCATATTGAAAACCACTACGCGCAAAATAACCTTCTATTGCCCGCGCCTTGTCATATACACTGTCGTACGTATCCGTAATTTCATGCGCTAAATCGGTTACACGCTGCGGCAAATTATCCGGAAGCTGTAAATAGCGCGGATTATTTTCAGTTGAGGATAATGTTTCTTTCAGAGCTACGTAACTATATTCCGGCTGCTGAAAGGTCATTTCGTATGATGCAGGCGCTATCACATCACTATTGATAAGCGGCAAAATTTTCTCATTGCCTGTATTATATCTCAAACCGGTATGCATCCCATTTAAATCATAAGAAGTAACTCCATAGGCCTGTAACAGAAACAAATATTCTTCACTTATAGCCTGTACTTCCACCGACTGGGGTTCTTCGCTTCCAGGTTCGATTGAAAGCGTCAGTGGATCTGATAACAGAAGCGTGTACTGCACTGACTCATCCATCGATTGCTCCCAACCTTTAGAAGTATAAACATCCTTCGTCTCCACACGCCAATATTGGCGGATCGGCGTTTTTATTTCATAGATAAGCGTATTGTCACCTGCAAACGGTCCACCCAGTCGCTCATCATTTTCCCCATAACCAACTGTCGCAACCGACTGACTCCCATTACCTCCAATACCCGCAATGCTTTTTACATACGGCACCGGATCCGACCATTGCGGCTCTGCTTTCGGCATAAGTGTTGCAACAATACCTGCCATCATGACAAAAATAATAATCGGAGTTGCATACTTCAAGTAGTTCATCCAGTCTTTTTGCATTTCCGCTGCCTGCATAAGCCGTTTTATAAACAGCAAAGATGTAAGCACAAGACCTAGCAGCATTACTTTTATAATCGCCGCTGTGCCATCGTATTCAGTAAAAGTATCGAGCGTCCCGATGAAAAATACTGTAAGTAACAGGAAATAGTAGATGCTATAGCGCACACTTACCCAATGCTGAATTAGATAAATCAGCATCCAAATCAGTATGAAAAACAGACTTGTCCGGAATGGGTCACTTACATAAATCCACTCACCCGCAAGTAGTATATCCAAATTATATTTCATTTCTTCCGATAAAAATTGCATCGTCATCAATGTCTCATCTTTATACACACTGACAATGAACCACGTAATGTAAGCCAATTTAATAAGCCAGTTAATAATAAAAGGCAGTGAAAAGATACCCAGAATTAAACAAAGCCCTATGAATAATACAAACTGCATAAAGTAGCCGGTGTTCGTCAACTCTATAACAGGTATTAGCCATTCTCGTAAAATCAGAAAAACAATAAAGTAAAAAATCGCGAGTTCTATTTTTTCGGCTGTGCTGCGTCTCATGCGTGCTTCACCTCCGAATATGTTCGCTGCAGCTCGTCCATCCCGATATAATGCACTTCATTATTTTGGCTTATATGCGGCACCGGATCTTTCTGGTCACTTACAACAAAGCATATAATTTTACGCGCATATTTCGTTCCGGCATTCAGTACTTCTTGCAGTTCCGGAGTCATTTCACCTGTCATGATGACAACAACGGAGCGGCTCATCATTTTCTGTTCTTCAAATAACAGACGTTCGACACCAAACTGCGCATCCGGTTCGACCGTCGCCAAATGCTGCAGCACCTTTTCATATTGTTTGCCCGTTTTAATTACGGGCGTAAAATAGCGGTCAACCCCAACACTTAAGAACGAAACATCGCCCTGTTTTTTTACAATTTTATTTATATAAGACGCCGTGTAATCGACAACATCACCGAAGTTCTTCTGTACTGCACGATCGATCAGCACAAATGTATTTTGTGATTTTTGATCTTCAAATTCCTTCGTTCGCAGTTCACCATTTTTCGCAAAGGATTTCCAGTGAATCCAGGAAAAGCGGTCACCCGGTACGTATTCGCGGACCCCTGTCGCAACCGTTGTATCCTTGATTAAAGAGTAGCGGGATTGGCTTGTCCCTTGGTCGTATTGCATTCCAATCGGCAATAATTTGACGTCGGATACTTTCGGATATACTAAAAATAACTGCGGGTGATTTATTACAACATTCCTTATTGTCCACCCAAAAAAGTCCGTACATGTAAACAGCAATCCTCTAAAATGATGCTCTCCGCGTTTTAACTCTTTCAATTCATAAGTCCACTTAAACTCGCGTTTCCAACCAACTAAAAATAGTTTCGTTACATTTCCGTTTGGTTTTTCAAAATGTTCTTCCCTCATCGGGAGTTCTCGGACCATCATGAAAACAAACGGAAACCAGCTCGTATTCCGGAATGTTACGGTAACTTGTACATTGCTCCCACGTTCAATTCGGTCCTTCGATAAAGTACGGGATATTTCTTTAAAACGAATCGGTATAATCGCCAGTAAAATTGAATAGACCAAAAACGGTAGAATCGTAAAGAAAACAAACCAGCTTACAAAGCCCCCTTGGAACATTGCATAGCAATACGTAATAATGAGCAACGAAACAACGGTAATTAAACGCCCGCCATGCTTCAGAAACTGCTTAATTCCCTTCATTACGGTATATACCTTTTCACAGGAACATGGACATTACGAAGAACACTTTCAATCACTCGTTCTTCCGTAATCCCTTCATAGCGTGTTTCTGGTTTTAAAATAATTCGGTGGCCGAATACAAATTTCGCTAAATATTGTATATCATCCGGGATGACATAATCTCTTCCCTTCATAAAGGCATAACTTTGCGCGGCACGCATTAATGCGATGGAAGCACGGGGACTTACACCTAAATACACATTTTCGTGATGACGTGTATGCTGTGCGATTGACACGATATATTCTTTAATATTATTTTCTACATGTACTTGTTTTACTTGTTCTCTTAAATCGTTCAACTGCTCAATTGTTAAGACCGGGAAAAGATCATCAATTGGAACCGATCTTTCGGCACGATTTAACACTTCAATTTCCTCTTCCTTTGTCGGATAGCCCATTTTTATTTTCAGTAAAAAACGGTCCAGTTGTGCTTCCGGAAGCGGGTATGTCCCTTCATACTCAATCGGGTTTTGTGTTGCCATTACAAAAAACGGTTTCGGCAGTTGAATTGTTTCACCGTCTACCGTAATTGAACCTTCTTCCATACTTTCCAACAAAGCGGCCTGTGTCTTTGGTGAAGTACGGTTAATTTCGTCCGCTAACACAATATTGCCGACAATCGGCCCCGGACGGAACTCAAACTGCAATGTTTTTGGATTATATATAGAAACACCTATTACATCAGATGGTAGTAAATCCGGTGTAAATTGAATACGTTTAAAGCTTGCTCCCAAAGACTTTGAAAGCGCACGTACCATCATCGTTTTCCCAACGCCCGGCACGTCTTCCAGTAATACATGCCCTCCTGCTAATAGTGAAACAATACTTAGCTCGGCAATCTCTCTTTTACCTATCATTACCTTTTCAATATTTCTGATTATTCCTTCGATCTGCTCATTCATAATAGTCCTCCCACTTGAATTCGTTGCATCTTTGGCATGTAGTTTAAGCATAACGAAAACAAAATGCGAGCACAACTAGTTTCCCTTTAAAATGGAAAATCACCCCACTTCATCAAAAAGAAGTAAGGTGATTTTTATGTTCTAATGTGTATTATTGTTTCCAGAAATCATCGAAAATTGTAATCGGCATATGACGTTTATGCATCGAGCGCAAGTAATGTCCTTCAAGCTTTTCACGTGCCTGTTCCGGTATTTCCTTGCCCTCCAAATAATCATCAATTTGCTCGTACGTAACACCAAGCGCTACTTCATCCGGCAATGCAGGACGATTTTCCTCTAAATCTGCAGTCGGAACTTTTTCATATAAATGTACCGGACAGTTTAAATGTTTTAATATCGCACGACCTTGACGTTTATTTAAACGGAAAATCGGCATTAAATCGGTACCACCATCACCATACTTCGTATAGAAGCCTGTTACCGCTTCTGCACCATGGTCCGTGCCAAGTACGACACCATCATTTGATGCTGCAATCGAATATTGTACTTTCATTCGTTCACGCGCTTTTTCATTCCCTTTTGCGAAATCACTCAGCGTAATCCCCGCTTCTGAAAGTGCATTTACACTTGCATCTACAGCATTTTTAATGTTAACTGTATACACTTTTGTAGGCTGAATGAAATCGAGTGCATCCTGGCAATCTTTTTCATCGAATTGCTTGCCATAAGGTAATCTTACCGCCCAGAACGAGTAAACGGACGATCCCGCTTCTTCATTTAGTTCATCGACAGCCATTTGTGCAAGCTTACCCGTTAATGTTGAGTCTTGCCCACCGCTAATACCGAGAACAAATCCTTTTAAGAAAGGATGATGCTTTGCGTATTCCTTTAAAAAATCAATAGACTTACGGATTTCCTGTTCTACATCGATTGTCGGCTGTACTTTTAACTCTTCAATAATTTGTTTTTGCAACATAGACAATGTCCTCACTCCTTATCGTTCTTCGAGTTCTGTTACCATATCGCGCACTTCCTGTATATTGCGCATTTTATTATCCCAGCATTTTTGACTTAAATCGACCGGGTATTCCTCGGGATTTAACGAACGTTTATATTCATCCCAAAGTAAATCCAAGTTGTCGAACGCATACTGACGGATTTCCATTAAGGTTGGATTTTTGTAAACAATCTCACCTTTGTCAATCACTTTGCGGTGCAATTCCTTTGCCTCAAAGTTCGTTACGAATTTTGAGATAAATGTATGCACCGGATGGAACATTTTAATTCGTTCTTCAGCAGCAGGGTTTTCATCAGCCATTGCAATGTAGTCCCCTTCTGATTTCCCGCTTTTCTTATTAATAATCCGGTAAACTCTTTTTAAACCAGGTGTCGTTACTTTTTCGGCATTAGCTGAAATTTTGATCGTATCTTCCATTTCACCATGATCATTTTCAATGGAAACCATTTTATAGACAGCACCTAGAGCTGGCTGGTCATATGCAGTAATGAGTTTTGTTCCAATTCCCCACATATCCACTCGGGCACCTTGCGCTTTTAAGTTTAAGATTGTATATTCATCCAAGTCATTTGAAACGATAATTTTCGCATCAGGGAACCCTGCTTCATCAAGCATTCGGCGTGATTCCTTTGAAAGGAAGGCAATATCTCCGCTGTCCAAACGAATTCCGATAAAATTAATTTTATCGCCAAGTTCTTTCGCTACTTGGATTGCCGTCGGAACACCTGACTTTAATGTATTGTACGTATCAACTAAAAACACACAGTCTTTATGACGCTTTGCATAGGAATGGAATGCATCATAATCGTTTTTATATGCTTGAACCAATGCATGCGCATGTGTACCCGATACAGGAATATTAAACAGCTTCCCTGCTCTTACGTTTGAAGTAGATTCAAAACCGCCAATTACTGCGGCACGAGCTCCCCAAACAGCTGCATCCATTTCTTGCGCGCGGCGTGTACCGAATTCCATCGCAATTTCCTTATGGACAACTTGCTTAATACGGCTCGCTTTTGTCGCGATCAGCGTTTGGTAATTTACGATATTCAATAGCGCTGTTTCAATCAGCTGCGCTTCCACTAGCGGCGCTTCAATTCTCACAATCGGTTCATTCGCGAAAACAAGTTCACCTTCCTCCATCGAATACACGGAACCCGTAAAACGAATCGTTTTTAAGTATTCGATAAAATCCTCTTTATAATGAAGTTCATCTCGTAAATATGCGATATCGGTTTCACTGAATCGAAAGTCTTTCAAATAATTCAGCATGCGCTCCAATCCAGCAAAAATTGCATAGCCGTTCCCGAACGGCAATTGTCTGAAATACAACTCAAATACAGCTTTCCGGTTATGCATTCCGTCTGCCCAATAGCTTTCCGCCATATTAATTTGATATAAATCGGTATGCAAAGCAAGACTACCATCTACATACTTTTCGTTCATCGTAAGTTCCCTTCTTCCAAAACATAATTTAGTCATAGTATACACCATCTTCAATTAATTCGAAGTATGAAGATTCTTTCTTCCATGTTACGTACTTTTACATGGCAGTTAATTTTGCTTTGCTGGTAATATAGTTTTCCCCAATTGACTAAATTAAAAACGTTTTGAAAATTTCTCCAGGTAGTCTAATCCCTGGATTTCACCTGTTCAACAAAACCTAACCACTCCCTCTTTTTTACATTATCTAACAATTAGATTAAACCAATCGAAAATACATGTTAATTTTCCTAACATTAGTTATTGATTTATCCAAAAATTCAATTTATCATGTTAGATAACATAACACAAGGAGTTGTTGAGCATGAAAAAAATTGAAGCAATAATTCGACCTGAGGTGTTTGCACAAGTTCGAGAGGGGTTAGCTCTTGAAGGAATTGATGGATTAAGTATTTCCGAGATTGCCGGAGCTGGGCGACAAGAAGGGAAAATCGGATTGTTTCGCGGAAACTCTTTCTCAATGGAATTTTCGCAAAAGCTCAAGCTCGAAATGGTTGTTGACAACGCAAAGGTACAACCGATCATCGATGTATTATTGCGTGAAGCTTCTACAGGTGAAGTTGGTGACGGTAAGATCTTTATTTACCCTGTAGAGCAGGCGATTCGTATACGCACAAAAGAGCTTGGCTCAATTGCAATTGACTAAAAAAATATTCCTAAAAGGAGGAGTTTTTAATGACGAATGAAGCATTGGAATTATCGATTAACTTAGTTTGGGTAATGCTTGGGGCATTTTTCGTATTCTTCATGCATGCGGGATTCGCGATGGTAGAAGCAGGGTTTACACGTTCTAAAAACGCCGTCAATATTTTAATGAAAAACATTTTAACAATTTCAATCGGAGGCCTTGTTTACTTCGCTGTCGGATATGCCATTATGTTCGGTGAAAGCTCAGGCGGATTGATCGGCACTTCCGGTTTTGCATTAAGCGGTGTTGATGATATCGCATTCTTCGTATTCCAGGCAATGTTCGCCGCAACATGTGCAACAATCATTTCTGGTGCTGTTGCTGAACGTACAAATATTATGGCCTATATGGCATTGGTCGTTATCATGACAGCAGTTATTTATCCGGTTGTCGGCCACTGGGTATGGCAAGGTGATGGCTGGTTAACTTCTTTAGGCTTCGTCGATTTCGCCGGCTCAACTGTTGTACATTTAACTGGCGCAGTTGGAGCTCTAGTTGTCGCAGCAATCATTGGTCCTCGTATCGGGAAGTATGCTAAAGGTGTTGTAAATGTTATTCCTGGTCATTCCATTCCACTTGGCGCATTAGGTGTTTTCATCCTTTGGTTAGGTTGGTACGGCTTTAATGGTGCATCAACATTGGCAGCAGATCCGGCATTAGTTCCTGGCGTTATTGCAAATACTTTCTTATCAGCATCTGCCGGTGTAATTGCTACTGCATTTTATACACGTCTTCGTTATGGCTTTATCGATGGTTCTTTAACATTAAACGGTGCTTTAGCTGGTTTAGTAAGTATTACTGCCGGTGCTGCTAACTTAAGCATTGTCGGATCTATTATTGCAGGTGCTGTTGGTGGCGTTGTGTTAGTAGAAGCGGTCCGCTTTATTGAGCATAAACTAAAAGTGGATGATCCTGTTGGTGCTGTTGCTGTACATGGTGTAGCAGGTATTTGGGGTACGTTAGCAGTCGGATTATTCGATACTGCTGGTGGTGGTCTATTTTACGGCGGTGGTGCTGAATTACTAGGCGTGCAGGCATTAGGTGTTGTCGCAGTAGTTGCATGGACTGCAAGTACTGTTGCCATCGCAACATATATTATTAAAGCATTTATCCCTCTACGCGTTACACATGAAGAGGAAGTCCAAGGTTTGGATATTGCAGAGCATGGCGCATACGCTTATGAAATGCAGGAAACATTTAAAGGTCTTACAAAATCAAATGACAGTTTTGCCCAACGTCTAACGAACTTAGGAAAAGTTCCTACTCCTTCAAACGTACAAGATAGCGGGTCTAAAACTAAAACCGGGTTCCCGAATTCTTTAAGCTCTTCCAAGAGCTAAAGCGAAATGTGTGCCCCCTTCCCCCACACATTTTCGAACCATTCTTTCAATAAATTATGAACTGAACAAGGAGCTGTTCTGAAAGTTTTTCAGACAGCTCCTTGTTATTTTGCTTTCTTTACTCAATAGGATTATCCTAATATATAGAAATTGATAGTGAAGGAGCAACATATGATAGAACAAGCTATTCACTTTAACAATGTAGCGTTTGAAGTGAATCAATCAAAAATTATTCATCCTTTAACCTCCAGTTTTTTTAAAGGAAAAATTACAACTTTAATCGGTCCTTCCGGTGCCGGAAAGACAACATTGCTTAAACTCTGTAATGGGCTCATCTCTGCAACATCCGGTACGATTTTTATTAACGGACAACCAATGCAGTCATATGAACCAACTACTTTAAGAAGGATTGTCGGTATTGCACTTCAATCTGCCCCAATTTTAAAATCAACTGTATATGAAAATTTAGCATTACCAAGAAAGCTCCAGCATCAGGAACTTTCAAAAGAAGAGGCGTTCCAGTATTTAAACGACGTCGGATTAAATGAAGATTTCCTTATGCGTGAGGCCAACGATTTATCTGGTGGACAAAAACAAAAACTGTCCATTGCACGAACATTAGTCAATAAATCGGACATTTTGCTTCTTGATGAAATTACTTCAGCACTTGATCCCAAATCAGTTCGAGAAATTGAGCAATTGATTGTTGAGTTAAACAGACGTTTTGGAACGACAATTATTTGGATTACCCATAATATCGAACAAGCCAAAAAACTTGGTCACTATACTTGGCTCTTAAAAAATGGCGAGCTGATTGAGGCATCGGAAACAGAAAAGTTCTTTACCTCCGCAAACCCTATTGTCCAGCAATTTTTGGCAAGGGGGAATGATGTGTGAGCTATACTTCGCTATCGCTGACATTAATATTCGTACTGATTCCGCTTATTTTATCGAAAACATTGAAACTCGGCCTTGAGCGCGACACAATCATCGCAACTGTGCGTTCTGTAGTACAGCTGCTTGCCGTCGGGTATTTGCTTCATTTTATATTCGAATCGGAAAGCATGCTCTATATGGTGTTGATGATTTCGCTAATTATTTTAGCTGCTACGTTAAATGCGCGTAAAAAAGGGGAAAACATTCGAGGTATCACTTGGAAATTAATCATTACCTTTATGACGGTCGAAGCTGTCGTAATGGGAGTTTTGCTCGGCCTGCAAATTATGCCGGCTACACCAAATTATATCATTCCGATCAGCGGAATGATGATTGGCAACTCAATGGTATTATCCATCCTATTTTTAAATCGCTTTAAATCGGAAGTCGAAGCAAACGAGCACTTAATAGAGCTTATTTTGTCACTTGGCGGTACACCAAAACAGGCCATTCATCAGCAACTGATGAATGCGATCAAAGCAAGCATGATTCCTACAATCGAATCGCAAAAAACAATCGGACTTGTACAACTGCCCGGCATCATGAGCGGTCAAATTATCGGCGGTTCCAGTCCCATTGAAGCCGTACAGTTTCAAATACTGATTATATTTGCCCTTTTGACATGTGCTACGCTTTCTTCTACTATTTTAGGCTTTTTAGTGTATCCTACATTATTTAATAATCGTATGCAGAAGATTAAAATGGGTGCAAATTAAAGCAGCTGTTCGTAATCTACGAAAATAGCACTATGGTATAATTTTAAGTAAATGACGAATTTTAAGGAGATGTTTTTATGGCATTACGTGATTTTTTCATTTCATTATCTGAAAACCAAACTCTTAACAATGCAGCTCAGCAATACGGTTTAAAGTTGGGCGCACAAAGCGTTGTTGCAGGGACAACGATCGAAGAAGTAATCGAAAGTATTCGTAAATTAAACGAGCAAGGAATTTCTTGCACTGTTGATAATTTAGGCGAATACGTTACGGATGAATCAGAAGCAACGCAAGCGAAAGAAGAAATTTTAGCTATGATCGAAGCCATTCAGGTTGAAGAATTGGATGCACACATTTCCTTGAAACCTTCACAGCTGGGGTTGGATATCGACATCGATTTCTGCTATGACAATTTATATGAAATTGTGGAACGCGCCCATGAATACGGAATTTTCGTCAATTTTGATATGGAAGATTATAAGCGACTTCAGCCGTCATTCGATATGTTGGAGGAACTTGCAAAATCATTCGATAATGTAGGAACAGTCATTCAAGCATACTTCCACCGCGCAAAGGACGATATTGAAAACTTCAAAGATTTCCGTCTACGGGTTGTAAAGGGTGCTTATAAAGAATCGGAAGAAGTAGCTTACCAGGATAAACTTGATATTGATATCAACTTTATCGAGCTGATTGAATATCATTTGGCGCACGGAAATTTTACATCGATTGCCACACATGACCATAATATTATTAAGCATGTGAAGTATTACGTTGAGCAATATGATATTCCGAAAGAAAAATTTGAGTTCCAAATGCTTTACGGATTCCGGAAAGACTTGCAGCTGGAACTTGCACGCGAAGGCTATCAAGTATGCGTATATGTTCCATACGGCAAAGACTGGTACGGCTATTTCATGCGTCGCTTAGCAGAACGTCCACAAAACATCAGTCTAGTCACTAAACAAGTATTTAACAAAAAGACAAATACTCTACTGGCAGTAGCAGCAGGCGCATACCTCCTCGGACGATTAACGAAAAAGAAATAAAGGGAGTTACCCAATTAGAAACCCCCTCATTTTGTTCACAGACAAAATAAGGGGGTTTATTTAGTACTTAAATTAATTCCTGGTCTTTTTCAATTACATCTTCTTTTTATTCCAGCCTTTTTCTTTAAAGCGTGCGATCGCTTCAATTCGATTGCCGACACCAAGCTTATCAAGTATGACGGAAATGTAATTTCGTACCGTACCTGCTGATAAATAAAGCTCGGCAGCAATTTCCTTTGTCGTCTTCCCTTCCGCAACAAGTTCCAGCACTTGGCTTTCCCTTTCCGTGAGCGGATTTTCACTATCATCTTCATATACAAAATCCACTAGCTCCGGTGCGTAAATGCGGCGCCCATCCATAATGATTCGAATGGAATTGACAAGCTCCTCAATCGGACTGTCCTTCAGTAAATAGCCGCGCACTCCCGCTTTTCTTGCACGTTCAAAATAGCCTGGTCGCGCAAACGTCGTTAAAATAATGATTTTACATTCGCTTCCTCTTAATGCTTCGGCAGCATCCAACCCAGTTTTGATCGGCATTTCTATATCCATAATACAAATGTCCGGATTTAGTTCTGTTACCATTTCAATGGCTTCTTCCCCGTTTTTTGCAAGGCCGACCACTTCCATATCTTCTTCCATGCTGAGCAATGATTTCATCGCCCCAAGCAGCATTCCTTGATCCTCAGCAATTACAATACGAATCATTTCGCGTTCTCTCCCTTTTGATGCGTGATCGCCAACGGTATTTTCAGCACGACCGTTGTCCCTTCATCGCTCTCTATTTCAAGTGAACCATTGATAAATTCAATACGCTCCTGCATCCCTTTTAAACCACTTCCACCGAGTAATGTATTCGAGCGTTCAAAGCCAACCCCATTATCCTGAATCGTCATTTTGAATTCATCATCACTTTGATAAAAGCTAATACGGCAAATCGTCGCTTTACTATGTTTGACGATATTTGTAACTGCTTCCTTCAAGCACATACTAATAACATTTTCCGCTAATATCGGCATTTTGATTTCACTTTTATCTCCATTTAACCGCAGTTTAATCTGTGCAGCTTTTAATATTTGTTCTACACGGTAAAGCTCTTCTTCCACCCTCACTGCACGCATATCGGCTACAAGCTCACGCACTTCTTTTAGCGCGACACTAGCAGTTTGACGAATATCCTTTATTTCTACAATGGCTTGTTCCGGGCTTTTCTCAACCAGTCTTGCTGCCAAGTCGCTTTTTAAACCAATCATTGAAAGTTTTTGCCCAAGTGTATCGTGTAAATCACGTGCAATACGCTGGCGTTCTTCAATCACCGTCAATTCAGATATCCGTTCCCGCGCCGTTTCCAGCTCACCTTCCAAGTTTTCCCGTCGCGTTCTTGAAAAGAGCGTAAACGGCAACAGCACAACACCCAGCATATTAATAATAATAAATGGTGTTTGCGATAAAAATAAGTCAAGGAAGATGAAATAACCTCCGACAATTGAAAGAACGGTAAAGCCTATATGTAAGCCATACATAATATAAAATCCAACTGGCTGTTTAATATTACCGATGAAAAATGCGGTGAATAATGCTAAATATACATAGCCAAATACAAGTGTCATTGCGATATTCAGCAACATTTGAAAGCTGATCCACATATATTTCAGTCCAGGTCTGGCACTGAATGAAAAATAATGACATAAGAAATAACTTAAAATTAAAGTGATCCCTAAAACAATCTGCCATAATGTGAATGATTGTATAATGAAGAAAAATGGCATAATACAAAAGATTATCCATATATAAATACTCAACATCGGACTTTTCGGGATGATACTATACCAAGTTTGCATAATTGCCTCGATTCTCTTTTTACCTATATTCTATAATAAAACAGGTACCTCAAGCTATAAATTGAGGTACCTTAATTGTTGTATAAAGTTAGTTCGCAACAGTTTGGTTACGTGTTGCCTCAAGTTCTGCCGCTTCTCTAAATGTAATAAAGCGGTAGTTGTCGGCATCATATAATTTGTAGCGAATCGATTCTAAGCTTGTCTTTAATGTAATCGTTGTTGCCTGTTGAAGAGGCTTGATCGATTCATGTGCATCTTCCAGCTTATAGTTCGGTACACGCGGTGACAAATGGTGTACGTGGTGGAAACCGATATTTCCTGTAATCCATTGCAGTACTTTCGGTAATTTGTAGTATGAGCTTCCTTCTACCGCTGCTTTTACATAATCCCACTCAGAATCAACTTCAAAGTATGAATCTTCGTAAGTATGCTGAATATAGAACAGCCAAATCCCTAATGAACCTGCAACAAACAATGTTAAACCATGTACTAATAAGAACGTAGACCAACCAAATATTAAAATAAGGGTTGTACAAATAACTAACAATGCGATGTTATTGAAATAAGTGTTTAAGCGCTCTTTACGCTTTGCATCTTTACGATTGAAACGATTCAGTATAAGAACCATAAATAGTGGCCCTAATCCAAACATGACAATCGGGTTACGGTATAAACGATAACCTAAACGACCTAATTTTGATTTTTCCAAGTATTCATCAACTGTCAGCATATCAATATCGCCAATTCCGCGCTTATCCAAGTTTGAACTTGTCGCGTGGTGAATCGTATGCTCGCGCTTCCACTTTTCATATGGGAACGATGTCACAATACCTGTAATATTTCCGATAATGGCATTCGCCTTTTTGCTTTTAAAGAATGAACCGTGTGTACAGTCATGGAAAATAATAAATGCACGAATAACAAATCCTGAAGCTAGGATACTACATAACGCCGTATACCAAGGAGAGTACTGGAGCAATACATAACCCGCCCCCCAAATTAATACAAGTGGTACAAGCGTATTTAATATTTGTTGAATACTAAGTCGCGTTTCTGATTTTGCGAACGGTGCAACATCTTTTCTCAGCTGCTTTGTTTTATCTGCATGTGTGCTTACCATGTGTCGATCCCTCTTTCCACAAAAGTTGTTAATATCATCTTATAAAAAGAGTGAACATGATAAAACGCTCAAACATCACATATTTTTTATGACAGATGTCATATGACCTGGTAACAACTAATAGCCTCTTTAATTCTCCTGTGGATTTTTCGGACCATCCAAATCTAATTGGTAAAACACTAAATCCAGCCATTTCCCGAATTTATAACCGGCATTGCGGATTGTTCCGCTATATAAAAAACCGAATTTCTCATGTATTTTAATACTGGCGATGTTTTCTTTATCGATACAGCCAACCATCGTCTTTATACCTTTTGCATTTGCTTCCTCTATAATTGCATGCATCAGTTTACTGGCAATCCCTTTTTTATAATGATTTTTATGCACGTATACTGAATGTTCTACTGTATATAGGTTTGCTGGATAATCACGGAAACTTCCGTAAGTTGCATAACCCGCTACTTCACCGTCTTCATCAAATACGAATAGCGGATAACCTGAAGCCTGCTTCTGTTCAAACCATCTTAAGCGGTCTTCCAGTGTTTGTTCCTTGTACATGTAAATCGCTGTGGAGTTTCGGATATTATCATTAAATATTTCCAAAATCGTCGGTATATCTTCTTTAGTTGCGCGTCGAATCATCATTTTTTCCTCCTAAAGGTCGCAAAACCGCCTTACCTCAAAAAAAGGTAAAGCGGTATTTTTGAATCAATTATACATTAAAATAACGTGCATCCGGGTGAGCAAATACAATTGCCGATACACTCGCTTCTGGCTCCATCATAAAGCCTTCCGTTAAATGTACACCAATTTTTTCCGGTTTTAATAGAGAGAACAATTTCTCCTGGTCTTCCAGATTTGGACATGCCGGATAGCCAAAGCTGAATCGTTGTCCTTGGTATTTTGCTGCAAATCGGTCACGCATCGTAAAGTCCGTTGCATCCGGGAAGCCCCATTGGTCTCGGATTTCCTGGTGGATACGCTCCGCAAATCCTTCCGCAAGTTCAAGTGCAGTCGCTTGTAACGCATGGCTCTCCAAGAACTTGCCTGCTTTTTTCAGTTCATTTGCTTTTTCGCTTACCCCTTTACCTGCCGTTACGACCATTAACGCAATATAGTCCATTTCACCACTGTCAACCGGCTTTAAATAATCCGATAAACATAAAAATGGTGCTACTTGTTGGCGCGGGAATGTAAAGCGTTTAATTTCCGTTTTTGCATCTTCCGGACTGTACACGACTACATCATCGCCATCGGATTGTGCCGGGAAAAATTGATACATTCCTGAAGCACTCAATCCGCCGCTTGTTAAATAACCATTCACTAAATCATTTAATAAAATGGCGCGTGCATCCTGATCTGCAAGCAATTGCTCCAAGTTCCCTTTAAGCCCTAAATGATGCCCGATCAATGTACGCATATTTACATACGGATGTAAATGAGCGACCGAATAATCCGGCTTAATATGCGGCACTAAATCTTTTGGCTTCCAAACAGCTGCATCTCCCACTGTTCGAACTGGCTTTTCAAGTACTGCCACTGCCGGACGTGCTGCACGCTTCGCATCCGATTCCAGACGTTTTTCTCGTGCATCACGCAATTCTTCTATTAATACTTCACGCTCGTTTGTATTCATTAAGCGATTCGCTTGTTCCAAACCTTGCATTGCATCTTTTGAATAAATTACCGGTCCATCATACTGATCGGCAATTTTCGTCTCAGTAAAGCGACGTGACAATGCCGCGCCCCCTACTAATATTGGAATATTAATGCCGGCTTCTTTAAAATCTTGTGCCGTGATGACCATTTGCTGAGCCGATTTTACAAGTAAACCTGACAAGCCGACAAAATCCGGTTTTTCTCTTCGAATTGTTTCAATCAGTTGTGCAGGTGTTACTTTAATTCCTAAATCTACAACACGATAGCCGTTATTGCTTAAAATAATGTCGACCAGGTTTTTCCCGATATCATGAACATCGCCCTTTACTGTCGCCAATACCATTGTCCCTTTATTGGCACTCGTATCGCCCTTTTCCATAAACTGCTCTAAATGAGCGACCGCAGCTTTCATGACACCGGCACTTTGAAGCACTTCTGCTACAATCAGCTGGTTTTCGTTAAACAGCTTTCCGACTTCCGCCATCCCTGCCATTAATGGTCCATTAATAATATCAAGCGGTGTATCGAATTTTTCGAGTGCTGCATTTAAATCTTCAATTAATCCTTCCTTCGTACCTTCCAATATGTAATACGCAAGGCGTTCTTCCACTGTCGCCGGTAATTCCTTCACGACTGCATCTTTCTTTTTATCGCGGTAAAAGTCAGTAAATACAGCGAGTGTTTCATCATTTGTATTGAAGATTAAATCGTTCGCCAGCTTGATTTCCTCTTCAGGAATCGATGCATAGCGCTCCAGCTTTTCAGTATTTACGATCGCATAGTCCAAGCCTGCTTGTGTACAGTGATATAAATAAACCGCATTCAATACTTCACGTCCAACTGGCGGTAAACCGAACGAAACATTACTTACACCGAGCACTGTTAAACAGCCAGGTAAATGTTCTTTAATTAGGCGAATTCCTTCGATTGTTTCCTCAGCAGCACCAATATATTGCTCATCACCTGTACCTACCGGGAACATTAACGGGTCAAAGATAATATCTTCTGCTGACATTCCCCATTTTTCTGTTAAGAGCTTATAAGAACGCTTCGCTACTTCAAGCTTTTGTTCACGTGTAATAGCCATTCCAGTTTCATCAATCGTACCGACAACAAGTGAAGCCCCATATTTTTTTACAAGTGGCATAACCGCATCGAAACGCTCTTCTCCATCTTCCAAGTTAATGGAGTTAATAATAGCCTTCCCTTGCGAAAACTTCAGTGCGACTTCCATTACTTTTTCATCTGTAGAGTCAATAACAAGCGGCACTTTAACTTTTTTCACAACTTCCTGCATGAAGTTTTTCATATCTTCCACTTCATCACGGTCAGGGTTTGCTAAACAAATATCGATGACATGTGCTCCGTTTTTAACTTGTGCACGTGCAATTTCCGCTGCTTCTTCAAATTTGCCGTCAACGATCAGATTTTTGAATTTACGAGAGCCGATAACATTCGTACGCTCCCCGATAAATAACGGGCGCATTGATTCATCGTATTGCAATGGCTCGATACCTGATACGACATGTCCATGTGTTACATCTTTCGGCTCACGCGGTTTATAGCCATCTACCGCTTCACGGATCGCCGCAATATGTGCCGGCGTTGTACCACAGCAGCCGCCGACGATATTCAGCCAGCCTTTTTCTGCGAAGCCTTGCAGTTTTTTTGATAATGAATCCGGTGTTTCATGGTAGCAGCCTTCCTCGTCCGGTAAACCGGCATTCGGATAACAGCTAATATAACCATTCGAAAGCTCCGCCAATGAACGGATATGATCGGTCATAAATTCCGGACCTGTCGCACAGTTCAGTCCGACAGACAACGGTTTAATATGTTCTATTGAAATATAAAATGCTTCGATTGATTGCCCGGCAAGCGTTGTTCCCATTGGCTCAATTGTCCCTGAAATCATAACAGGCAGCTCTTTGCCAAGCTCTTCAAATGCACGGTGAATCGCAATCGTTCCTGCTTTAACATTCAGCATATCCTGGGAAGTTTCCATTAAGAGAAGATCCGCCCCAGCTTCGATTAACGCTTTAGCCTGGATATAAAAGTTTTCTTCCAGCTCTTCAAATGTAATACCGCCTGTTACCGACAATGTTTTTGTTGTAGGGCCGATTGCACCTGCGACAAAGCGCGGCCATTCCGGTATCGAATACTCTTTTGCCGCCTCCAGTGCAATTTCAACCGCCCGCTTATTAATTTCAACCGCCTTGTCCCCTAAATCATATTCATCCAATACGAGTGGTGTTCCCCCAAACGTATTTGTACAAATAATATCAGCACCAGCAGCTAAATATTCGCGGTGGATCTTGCCCAGTACATCAGGTCTTGTCAGTACCAGGTTTTCATTACAACCGTCCAAATCTTCTCCGCCAAAATCTTCATATGTTAGGTTTTCTGCCTGAAGCATCGTCCCCATGGCACCATCGATGATAAGTATTCTTTTTTGTAATTGCTCATGAATTGGGTGATTATACATTCGACTGAACTCCTTTACTTTCCACATCATATTGTTTTACATAGTCCATTAATTCCAGCGTCATATCATAGCGTAAAAACGGTGTAATTAAATAAATACCGTTAAAGTATTTGCATGCTGTATCAAGCAGCTCTTTGGCAATCGCGATTCCTTCTGCTGTCGATGCTTCCTTGTCGTCCCCGCAGGCAGCCATACGCGCAAGTACTTCATCAGACAATTTAATGCCCGGTACTTCATGATGTAAAAATTCCGCGCTGCGTGAAGAAGTAAGCGGCATAATCCCGATATAGATTGGTGTTTCCAAGTGCTTAGTCGCCTCATAGATTTCGATAATTTTCTCTTTCGTATAAACCGGCTGTGAAATAAAGTAATCTGCACCATGCTCGATTTTCTTCTCTAAACGGGCTACTGCACGGTCCAATACGCGGACATTCGGATTAAAAGCAGCAGCAACCGAGAAATTCGCCTGTTTGCGCAGCGATTTCCCTGTAAAAGAACCGCCTTTGTTTAACTGCTTAATAAGAGAAATAAGCTCCATTGACGAAACATCATATACGCTCGTCGCTCCCGGGAAATCCCCCACTTTTGTCGGGTCCCCTGTGATAACAAGAATATCATGAAGTTCCAGCGCATCAAGTCCCATTAAATGTGACTGAAGCCCAATTAAATTGCGGTCACGGCACGTTAAATGCGGCAATGAACGAATTCCATGCTCTTTTAAAATAGCGGCCATAGCGATATTACTAATACGCGGCGAAGCAAGTGAGTTATCAGCCATCATAATGACATCTGCTCCCGCTTTTGCCAGTTGTTTTGCCCCTTCGACAAATCCGTCGATTTCCAGATGACGCGGTGTATCTAGTTCAACAATAACAGAGCGTTCACGTTTTGCTTTTTCGTGAAGCGGCTCTTGTTTACGTGGTTCCGGAATACGGACAAATTGTGTTTGCCCATGTTTCGCTTCTTTCGTTTCAATTGGCTCCATATTCGCCAAACGCTTTTTTACAGCTGCAATATGCTTCGGTGTTGTTCCGCAGCAACCGCCAATTAAACGGACTCCCTGGTTTACGAGTTCAACAGCTGCACGTGCGAAATAATCGGTTTCCGACTCATAAACAACACGGCCATCTTCAATATCTAATAACGATGCATTTGGATAAGCTGATAAAAATGCCTTGTTCGGTAAATTGACTCCCTCAAACGCCTGAATTGTATGGAAAGGACCTAATCGGCAGTTGCTTCCAACAATGTCTGCACCTAACCTTTCCAAATCTTGAAATGCTTCATTTAAAGACATTAAATTTTGAAGGACACCTGGCTCCTGCATTGTCACTTGGGCAATGATCGGTAAATCAGTCATTGAACGTAATAGATGGACACAATGCGATAATTCTTCAAAATCGTAATACGTTTCCAGTAAAAACCCATCCGGTTCACCAGCTAGTAATACTTCGGCCTGCTCTTGGAATGCAGCTAAAATTTCGTCTAATGTCGCATCACTTTTTCGGATTCCGCGAATACCGCCAATTGTCGCCAGAACGTATTGCCCATCAAGAGAGGCAGCACGCTTTGCGATTTTTAATGCGGCTTCATTAAATTCCATGACACGATTTTCATAGCCATAACGTGCAAGCTTAATCCGGTTTGCACCGTATGTATTCGTTTGAATAATATCTGCACCAGCTGCAATATATTCGCTATGAATTTTCTCTATAATATCAGGACGTGCAATATTCATTTCTTCATGACAATAATCCAACCCATATGAATAAAGAAGTGTTCCGATTGCCCCGTCTGCTGTTAAAACTCGTGTTTGTAATTCTTCAAGTAAACCCATTGCCTTCACTCCATCATTTACAGTATTTTCAGTATATTAACGATATAAAAAAAGCCTTCTTTCATTAAATAAAAAGAAGGCTTAGTAGTTATCAACTTAATCCCTTCTCATCTTCTGGCATTAGCCACTGGATTTAGCACCTGACTTAATGTTGGTTGCTGAAGTTTCATCGGGCCAGTCCCTCGACTTCTCTTGATAAGAAAATAATATGAATTTTTAAAATAATTAAATGAATCATAACGTTATCTAATAGTTACGTCAATACCCTTTAGCCGAATGAAGTATTTCTTTACATAATTCGACTAATAATCTGTTCAGCCGTTTTTTTGCCGTTTAAAATACAAGCACCCATTCCTACTCCGAAATAGGCACATCCTGCTAATAGAACATTCGGGTAATCTGTTGCCAGCTGCTGCACAACTTTCGATAACGCTTCATTATGAGCCAAATCATAGCGTGGCATTTGATCAATCCACTTTGTTACATTGACGACTGTCGGCTCCGCTTCAACGCCTAAGCTAAGTCGTATATCTTCCAGCGCAACTTTTGTCAGTTCTTCATCAGACATGGCTGCCAACTCTTCATAGCGCGGATTAATATTTTTATAAAACAGGCGAACGAGTAAATTACCTTCTGCTGACGTATGTTTCCATTTACGGCTCGTCCATGTCGATGCATTGCAAACTAAATCACTATTATGCGAAACGATAAAGCCTGTACCATCTGCCGGTAAAATATCGTCCGGTACATCAAAGCCAACATACATCGTTAGAGTAGATGCTGTCGTGAACTTTTTAAGCTGTTCTTCCAGTGAGTCGTCCTGAATGACATGACGTACGGTTTCATTCGGAACGGCCAATACAACAACATCCGCTAAAATCGTTTCATCTTCCAGCACGACCTCATATTGCTCGCCTAATTTATTGATTTGCTTTGTTACTGTATTTTTCATGAATTCAACTTCCGGCAGCTGTTGCTCTAAACGATCGATCAATGCCGATAAACCTGAACGGAAAGAAATAAACTTCTTATTCGCCGCTTTTTCGAATTGCTCTCGATGTGCTTCGAATCCTTTAATAATCGATCCGTAGTTGTTTTTATAGTCCACTAAATAAGGCAGAGTAGATGCCAGGCTTAATTGATATAAATCGCCTGAATAAACACCCGCTAATACAGGGGCAATTTGCTTGCGGACAATTTCTTCCCCTAAAAAGTACTCTAAAAACGTACCGATAGAGCTTTCTTTTGTAAATTTAGTATTCGGGATTTCTAAATCTTGAAGTGCTCTTTTCTTTCCTTCTTCAGAAATTAATGTACTTGACATGAGCGATTCCACACTCATCGGAATACCGAATGTCGATCCTGCCGGGATTGCATGGAGCTCATTATTCGTATGAATGTAAGAAATTCCTGTTTCGTTATAGACAAGCTCTGATTCAAAATCAAGCTCTTTTACGAGTTCCAAAACCCCCGGATGGCGAGCTACAATTGAGTCAGCCCCCGTTTCCATAATAAAACCTTTATCCTTTTCGGAATGGATTTTCCCGCCTAAATATGCGTTCTTTTCAATCAATATTAACCGCGCTTCCACGTTTTGCTCATGCATTTTATTTTTTAAATAATGCATCGTACATAGCCCGGTAATCCCGCCACCTACAACTACTACTGTTTTCATATTCATTCTCTCCTATTTCGTTCGCTTCTCTTTTATAAGTATAAACTCTTTTATGTAAAATATGGTCAGCGGGGTATTACAATTTTTAGAACCACATAAGAAAAGCCATCCTACCTAAAAAACTATTGATAGAATGGCCTCTTATTTTATTTGTAAGATAGTTGCTTTGTTAGGGAAATAATTTCTGCTTCCAAAGATGTAGAGCGTTTATCAAAATAGCGTATACGTTCACTACTGCGATTTTCTAAATGTTTGTTTAGATCTAACATGTTCACTGCATCGCTCGCAAACAGTTTTAAAGTACGTACACCAGATTCGATTTTCCGAACTTCTTTACCGTATATAAGTGCGGTATTATCTGCTGTTTTACCCTTCTTCAGTTCCAAAATATTCGTATTGATCAGCTCATCAATCTGATGGTAACGTTTTTCTTGTTTATCCGTCATCATTTGGATTTTTTGTTTGTATTTAACAACATCTTTATGATCTAGCCCTGTTTGGACATAACTTTTTAAATATTCAACGATTGTACATAGCGTCGTCAGATTCTCTCGCTGTTCTAATAGCATTTGTTGTAGTTTTTGAATACTACTATCCTCATTGTGTTCAGAAGAGAATTGATGGACTGCAAACATAAACATGAAAATTCCCCCTTCTTAATACTTTCCCCTTATAATATATTTCCTATTTCTCACTAAAATTAAACCTATTTTTCTCCATGAAATGGGTCTAAATTATGACAGTGTACTAAGAAATGTAAACTTTTATTGTTTCTATCACATTATTATTCATATATATCGTTATTTAGAACTATTAGCTTTTCCTGCCACTTGGATGCTTCAGCTGCGTCCGTCATCTCAAAGTAACTTACCACTTTTTTTGTCGCTTCTAAATCTCCAAGTAAACTTGCCTTCTTATAGTAATGGATTGCTTTTTCGTTATCTTGGGTTACACCATAACCATATTCATAGCAGTAGCCGATATTAAATGTTGCATCGACATGAAACTGTTTACTCGCTTTTAAAAACCATTCCAACGCTTTTTCATTATTTTGCTGTTGCCCTAGTTCTCCTGAAAAATAGATCATACCAATACGATACATTGCCTCGACATCTTGCTGTTCTGCACTGCGGGAATAATAGGAAAAAGCCTGTGATTCATCACATTCGGTTCCCAATCCTTGTTCATACATCATTCCGAGGGTAAACATCGATTCAGCGACACCTAATTGTGCAGCTTTCTTAAACCAGCTGAGCGCCTGTTGTTCGTCAACTCCTGTTCCCTCACCGTTCAAATACATATCCGCTAAATTATTCATTGCATCACGGTGACCTAATTGTGCAGCACTTTTATAGAGTAAGAACGCCTGTTGCTCGCTTCCTTTTTCACCTAGCTCCTCAAAATAACAGTTGCCCAGTTCATACATAGCTTCACTGTTTTGCCGCTCACTTGCCTTATCTAGCAAATCGTACATTTCGTCATATTGTCCATATTCTTTATATAACAAGGCGATATTAACGGTTGCCTGCTCGTCCCCTATAGATGCTGATTCAAACTGCTCAAGCCACTTTTCCTCATGCTCGATTTCAATTAGTTTCAGCCAGTTTTTAAATTGATTGTGCTCCATAATTATTCACTCTTCTCTTTGCTGAAAATAATCCAGTAAGTATTGTTTAAATTCGGAAACTGCTGGAGGTAAATAGCGGTTTTTCGCCCATGAAACACAGACTGAACGATAGCAAGGCGGATCTAGCTTCAAACGTTTTACTTTATAATGATCAAGCCCTTTAATATTCGGTATTACGGATATACCCATTCCCGCACCGACAAATCCTGCTACTGTATGCATTTCTTCGGCAGCAAATGTTGTGTTTAACACAATTCCCCGTTCTAAAAAAAGCTCATCCACTAATTGACGGAGTGAATTCCCCTTTTTAATCGCAATAAATGGTTCATTCTTTACTTCCTCAAATTTAACGGCATCTTGCTGTGCTAATGGATGCGTTGTCGGGACAATGACAAACAGTTCTTCCACAAATAATTCTTCTGTCTCTATTTCAATAACTCTTGATTCTATTTTTTGCGATAGGCACAAATCGATAGCTCCTTCTTCTAGCCGTTTTAATAAGCTTAACGAAGTCGCCTGTGTTAAAGAAAATTGCATGTTCGGAAATGCCTCACTTGTTGAAGCAATCAGTTCCGGCACGATTTCCATACCGAGCGTATGAATAAAGCCAAATGACACTTCTCCAGAACCCGGTTTGATAATATCTTCAAACTCTTCTTTAATACGATCGTATTCATCCAAAATGACATTAACACTTTTCAAGAAAAGCTCGCCAAAACGGTTCAGATAGATGGATCTTCCTTCACGGTTAAAAAGCGGTACTCCCAAATTCTGTTCAATGTTCGCGATGGACTTACTTAACGCCGGTTGGGAAATCGCTAAAACTTCTGCCGCACGTGTCATATGTTGCATTGTAGCAACGGTTTTGAAATATTGAAGCTGTTCAATCTCCATTTTACATACCTCACATCATTCATAACTTTTTTGCATCAATATAATAAAAATAATAAATTGTACTTATATGTTTATACTCTTTATAATAGTCGATAACAACAGGTTTTCATATCAAAATTATTTTTAAATTTCAAGTGTTTTTTTTGAAGTTTTGTAAAATTGACATAAAAAAAGGAGTCTAATTGACAATGAAACTCATCGCGCCGAAACCTTTTACAATTGAATCCGGAAAACGTGCCGTATTATTACTGCATGGCTTTACCGGCAATACAAATGATGTAAAACGTTTAGGAAAATATTTAGCGGATCGTAACTACACAGTACATGCACCATTATATAAAGGCCATGGTGGTGGCCCTGACTTATTAATTCAATCACAACCCGCTGAATGGTGGGACAGTGTTATAGAAGGCTATGATGAATTACGTAATCGTGGCTATGATGAAATTGCAGTAGCAGGTGTTTCTCTTGGCGGCATCTTCTCTTTAAAGCTTGGTGAAGAACGTCCGACAAAAGCGATTGTTACCATGTCTGCTCCAGCAACAGCAAAATCAACAGATAGTTTACAAAATCGAATTATTGACTATGCTATTAACTATAAAAAGTTATCTGGCACTTATGATGAAACAGTTGATAGTCGTAATAAAATTGCTGAACTTGTGAAAATGCCTTCATTAAACTATTTACAAAATATGATTAATGAAACAAGTGAAAAATTAAATGTTATCAAAACACCGGTCCACATTTTACGTGGTTTGGAAGATGATGAATATTATTGTGAAAGTGCCGACCTAATTTATAGTTCAGTAAATTCACGAATTAAATCAGTTAAAACTTTCATTAATTCCGGACATATATTAACATTAGGTAAAGAACGTGAATTAGTGTTTGAAGAAATTTACCGTTTCTTTGAAGGGTTAAAGTGGAAAGAATAATCGTTGGCCCACTTTAGCTTATATATGACATTGTGTCCCCTTGCAAAAATCCCCGTTTTTGCAATGATATAGACGAGTTTGCTTTTGTTTACTCGTCAGCAAAAAACGAGCGTTAAATGGATCCCCGTCCATTTAACGCTTGTTTTTTATTTTTCATTTATTGCAAGCACTAAAATCTTCGCCACTTGAGCGCGTGTAACATTGCCTTTAGGTGAAAATGTTGTAGCATTTGTTCCCTGCACTATGCCTGTATCATATAAAAAAGTAATTGCTAACTGTGCTTCACGGTCATAGTTCGCAATATCATGGAAAGGTGCCTGTTTTACAGGTACATATTGCTGCCCAGCTTGAACAGTTGAAATACGCATTAAAATCAATGCTAACTGTGAACGTGTAATTTTACCTTGCGGGTTAAAATACCCGTTATTCTCTTTAATTAAGCCAGCTTCATACGCAGCGGCAATTCCATTTTGAGTTTGCTGTGCATATTGACTAATATCTTTAAAAGGGGCTTTGTTTGTTGCAGTTAATCCAAAGGCCCGTGAAATAACAGATATTACTTGAGCACGCGTCATGTTGGCATTCGGCTGGAATGTACCATCCTCATACCCATTCATAATACCTTTTGCATAGGCAACATCAATATAATCTCTGCCCCAATGGTTTTGAATATCAGTAAATGGCGCTTTAACGATCTCGCCTTCCGTAGGACCTTCTTCTGATTCTTTAATTAATGCATTCAAATAATCTTTCATCATCGCATCCGCTACGACTTGATAACCCGCTTCACTTAAATGAATATTTTTAGGGTTCGGTAAATAAGTTTTTGCATCCGTAGCGATCTGTGCAGCTACTTCAGTAAAGATGCCACCATTATTTTCTACAATACTCTTCATAGAATTATTCAAAGTCGTTACTAGCATGCTCAGCTGTTTTTGAATTGCCGGATCTTCAATATAAGGAAACGGATTGTAAAGCCCCATCACAATCATATCAACTTCGGGATTAATTTTATAAATGCTGTCGAAAATCTTTTTATAATTTACCGATACATCCTGAATGCTCTTAATAACACCTGCAGTATCAAAGCTAAATTCACCGGATTCAGAGCGATTTACATTTTTCAAAATATCATTTGCCCCAACACTCAATGTAATTAGGTCTGCCTGTTGAATTGCATCCTTGATTGCTACTGTCTTTTGCGAAACACCATTTAAATCGTAAATAGGCTTAGTGACGTTTTCTTCCATACCTTTTAATACATCGACTGTTGTAAATCCTGGATAAGAAAACCCTTTATTGAATATAATTTCACTTTTCTGCTCTTGATAATTTTTAGCAAGTAAGTCTGCATAACCAAAACCAATCTCACCGTTTTCATTCATTCCCGCTGCCAGCGAGTCACCAAGTGCTACATAATATAGCGACTTACTTTCTTCTGCCTGCACTATATTTGTTAATGGTAAAATGAGTTGTAAAACGAGTACTAATGCCAGTAAAACCGAAAACTTCTTCATCCAATTCCCCCTTATTTTGGAACCTTTCCATATTATAATTTATCGGTTATTAAAATACAAAACAATGTAAAAAATCGGCTGTTTTGCTCTAATAAACAAAACAACCGATTATATTATAAAAACAATCTATACATTACTTAAAGGAATTACATCATCCCCGGCATACCCATGCCGCCCATGTCCGGCATACCGCTGCCTGCTGGTTCCGGGATGTCTGCAACTACTGCTTCTGTCGTTAAGAATAGTGAAGCTACTGATGCTGCATTTTGTAATGCTGAACGTGTTACTTTTGCTGGGTCAACTACGCCTGCATCAACCATGTTTACCCACTCGCCTGTTGCCGCGTTGAAGCCAATACCTACCTCTTCACGTTTTAAGCGGTCAACGATAATTGAACCTTCTAAGCCAGCGTTTTCAGCAATTTGACGAACCGGCTCTTCTAATGCACGTAAAATAATGCGTACACCAGTTGCAACATCGCCTTCTACTTGATCCAATACTTTTTCAACTGCCGCGTATACATTTAGAAGTGCTGTACCACCACCTGATACGATACCTTCTTCTACCGCTGCACGAGTTGAGTTCAATGCGTCTTCAATACGTAATTTGCGCTCTTTTAATTCTGTTTCTGTTGCAGCACCAACTTTAATAACAGCAACACCACCAGCTAATTTAGCTAAGCGCTCTTGTAATTTTTCTTTGTCGAATTCTGATGCTGTTTCAGCAAGTTGTGCACGGATTTGGTTAACGCGACCAGCTACTGCATCTGTGTTACCAGCACCTTCCACAATTGTTGTGTTATCTTTTGATACGATAACTTTAGCAGCACGACCTAAAGATGATAAATCAGCTGATTTTAAATCTAAACCAAGATCTTGTGTAATTACTTGACCACCAGTTAATACAGCAATATCTTCTAACATTGCTTTACGACGGTCACCGAAGCCTGGAGCTTTAACTGCTACAGCGTTGAAAGTACCACGTAATTTATTTACTACTAATGTTGCAAGTGCTTCCCCTTCAACATCTTCAGCAATAATTAGAATTGGGCGACCTTGTTGAACAACTTGTTCTAATACCGGTAAAATCTCCTGAATGTTTGAGATTTTTTTATCTGTAATTAAAATGAATGGGTTATCAAGTACCGCTTCCATTTTATCTGTATCAGTTACCATGTAGTGTGATGCATAACCACGGTCGAATTGCATACCTTCTACTACATCCAGTTCTGTTGTAAAGCCTTTCGATTCTTCAATTGTAATAACGCCGTCGTTTCCTACGCGCTCCATCGCATCTGCAATGTATTGACCGATTTCATCATCTGCTGATGAAATTGCCGCTACTTGTGCGATTGATTCTTTATTTTCAACTGGACGTGAAATAGCTTGAAGCTCTGTTAATGCAGCAGCAACCGCTTTGTCCATACCTTTACGAATACCTACTGGGTTAGCACCAGCTGTTACGTTTTTTAGTCCTTCACGAATCATCGCTTGCGCAAGTACTGTAGCTGTTGTTGTACCGTCCCCTGCGATTTCGTTCGTTTTAGAAGCTACTTCCGCCACTAATTTAGCACCCATATTTTCATAAGCGTTTTCTAATTCAATTTCTTTTGCGATAGATACACCGTCATTTGTAATAAGTGGAGAACCGAATTTTTTCTCTAAAACAACGTTACGCCCTTTAGGTCCTAAAGTTACTTTTACAGCGTTAGCTAACTTATCTACACCAGCCGCCATTAATGAACGTGCTTCTTCTGAAAACTTAATATCTTTTGACATAATTCATTTTCCTCCTAAAATTTACGATCTATTTTTTTGATTTATTGTTTATGAAGATGTGCAGCTAGAAAAGATTAGTATGTATAACTAGCTGCAGTTTTCTTTTGATTTTGTAATTATCCGACAATTGCAAGTACATCGCTCTCACGTAGGATTAAATATTCTACGCCGTCGTACTTAACTTCCGTACCAGAGAATTTAGAGAAGATAATTTCGTCGCCTTCTTTTACGTCAAGCTCAAGACGAGTGCCGTTGTCAAGAACACGACCTGTACCTACAGCCACAACTTTACCAGTTTGTGGTTTTTCTTTTGCTGAGTCGGGTAAAACAATACCAAATGCTGTTTTTTCCTCTACCTCAACAAGTTCGATAATGATGCGATCTCCTAATGGTCTTAACAATTGAAACAACCTCCTAAGAAATTTTCTATTTTTAGCACTCTCGTTTGTCGAGTGCTAACACATTTATTAGTTTAAAGAATTCCATATTTTTTTGCAAGTATGTGCACCAAAAAATTTTGATTTATTGGCAAATTCCTCTACAATAATGTTAAATGTATAACAGTGGGGCATTCATAAGAGCCCATTGTAAACGCTATAATAGAAGATACACCATTCCTCATTCATTTGGGGGTGTGATTCTACTAGTCTGTAAGAGAAAGAAGGTTTTTCATTCGTGACTTCCCGTTCATCAGATAAGTTCAAAACACAGAAGACCGCATTTTATGTGTTAATAACTTATATCATCTGTCAGTTATCAGTCTTATTACTTATATTCATTCCCGGCTTAAAAGATTCCCTTTTACAACTATTTTCTGGTATATCTGAGCAGGATAAACTTATAAAATTATCTGCTTGGTGGTCAACTATATCATTTGCGGTTGCTTTTATTGTGAGTTTTATATTAATCTCACGCAATAAACAATTCTGGGAAGTTTTTAAAGGAGAAAAAGCGTCAATTGGGGCTTCTATCGGTTGGGGGATCATCGGTTTCTTCCTAGTCTTTTTAGGGCAGACAATCGGCGCCTACATCGAGCTAGCATTAGGAATTGATATGGGCTCGGAAAATACCGAAGCAATTATGGATGTCACAAAGGTAGCACCTATCATGATTATTGCTACTGTCTTTTTAGGACCGATCTTGGAAGAGCTTGTATTCCGCCGGGTCATTTTCGGATCGATTATACAAAACTATAATTTCTGGATTGCGAGCATAATTAGTGCAATTGTGTTTGCTGCGATCCATATGGATTTTACGCATATATTATTGTATACGATTTGCGGTATGATCTTCGCATTTTTATATCATAAAACAAAGCGTCTTCTCACACCGATTATCGCGCATGTCCTATTGAACGGTTTCGTCACATTTATCCAAATGAATGCCGATAAGTTTCAAGTATAATTTTTGCCCGCTATGTAAAATAGCGGGTTTTTTATTTCCCCATATGAAAATAAAAAAACGCTACCTTGTTCGATAGCGTTACGTTAACTATTATTCATCTGTTCCATTTGCCTACGCTGTATTTCAAGCAGCTCCTCCACTTGCAGTTCACGTTCACGTTCTTCTTCTGCTAATATGCGTTCTTTTTCAGCCACTTCATATTTTCGATAACCGAGACGTGCAATGACAATACTCAATTCATATAAAACAAATAGCGGAATCGCAATAATGATATTCGATACTAAATCAGGCGGTGCCAGCAATACCGAAATAACGATTAATACAAAATACGCATATTTCCGAAATTTCACCATAAGCTTCGGATTGATGATTCCGAGACGTGAAAGAAACAGTGTAACAACAGGCAATTGAAATAGCACCGCAAAGGGTACAATTAACTTAATTAGAAATGAGAAGAATTCATTAATACCGATTGTTTGCGTAATATTCAAATCATTGGATAAATCCGTCATAAAGCGCATTATAAATGGAAATAACACATAATAAGCAAAGGCTATCCCCCCTATACACAGTACAAAAGCATACGGAATATATTTCAATGTTGCCTTACGTTCAGCCTCATGCAAACCAGGTGTTATAAATGCCCATAGCTGGTAAAGCAATAATGGCGATACAATAACGGCAGCTACAATAAATGTAACTTGTAAATAAACGGTTAAAGGATCTGCCGGACTAAATGCGTTCATCGAAAAACTGGCAGCTAAATCACTGCGTTGAATGTATCGAATAAGTGGTTTCGCCGTATAGAAACCGATGAAAAGAGCCATCACGAAGAAAATCGCTACGAAAAATAGACGTTTTCTAAGCTCTTCCATATGTTCAACTACGGTTAATTCTCTTGAATTCATAGCAAGACATCCTTATTTTACTTAACTTCGTTTTTTTCGTTCTCTTTATGTTCAATCACTTTTTTCTTTGTATCGAAATCGTCATCGTCATCCGTCAAGCCTTTCGTAGCGCTACGGAATTCACGTAAAGTTGTCCCCATCGCACGGCCTAATGATGGCAATTTTTTGGGACCGAATATTAACAAAGCAATCAGTCCAATGATAATCAGGCTCACAGGTGTAATCGCATTTAGATGTACAATCACTATAGCCACCTCCTCTATTATTATGTATATTTTACATTAATTAACTAGATTTTGCTATTTATAGTAATGAACATTTTGTTACTTACCTGAGTTTCGCACTAAATACGTAAGTGCCTGTAATTCTACCGATAGATCAATGTTCATCACTTTAATCGTGTCAGGAACAGATAATCGTACTGGTGTGAAATTTAATATACCTTTAGCATTTATTTTAACGAGTCGGTCTGTCATCATTTGTGCTGAGCGGGATGAAACAGTCAATATTGCTAACTCCGCGCCAAACTCCTCATACATTTCTTCCAAACGATCTGGATGGAATACTGGAATATCACTAATCGTCGTTCCTTCCATCGGTGCCTTCGTATCAAATGCAACAACGATACGCGTGTTATGATTTTTTTGGAAGTTATATTTTAATAAGCCATTCCCCAGATTCCCGACCCCTATTAACGCAACATTCATCGCCTCGTCCTGGTCCAGAGTTTGACGGAAAAATTCGAGTAAATACTGGACATCATATCCATATCCCTTTTTACCGAGTGCTCCAAAATAAGAAAAGTCACGTCGAATCGTAGCCGAATCTATTTTCATCGCATCACTTAATTCCTGTGAAGAAATACGCTTTTTACCTTCAGTTGCGAAGTTTTTCAAAAATCGATAATAAAGAGGAAGTCTTTTTGTTGTTGCTTGTGGAATTTTTACTTCTTGTTTCACACATTCTCCTCCTATGTACATTTGGAAATCTTTTTCAAATAATGCCTCCGTAAATGACCAACATGATTTAATCACGTAGTTGACGCCAAGCGATATGACACGCTTAACATAAACTCCACTCTTTGTGCAGAAGCAAGTTAATCTTACTAAACAAGGAGCGACAAGTAAAGTATCCATCGTTGCGTACAATGTTCCCATCCATTAAACTAAATAGGAGAAACTGAGGTGTAAACATGATTGTCTTACAAGTAAATCAATTATATAAATCGTTTATTACAGATGAAATATTAAGTGGTGTAAAACTAGAAGTACAGCACCGTGATCGTGTGGCATTAGTAGGAAGAAACGGTGCCGGCAAGTCCACGCTATTAAAAATAATTGCCGGACAAATGAGCTATGACTCTGGTGAAATTATTATTCCAAAAGATATTCAAGTCGGCTATTTAGAGCAGCATGCAGGCATCGACTCTGAACTTTCGATTTGGGACGAAATGATGACAATTTTCGCAAACTTGCAAAACCAGGAAAAAACGCTGCGTCAACTTGAACAGCAAATGGCCGATCCTGCAATATATGAAGATAGCGAACAATATACACGCATTATGGCGGAGTATGATCAGTTGCAGCATGATTTCAAAGATGCAGGTGGTTATCAGTATGAAGCCGATACCCGCTCTGTTTTACATGGGATGCAATTTTTCCCTGAAGATTATCAAAAGCCGATCCGTTCTCTATCCGGGGGACAACGCACACGCCTAGCACTAGCTAAGCTTCTTTTGTCAAAGCCCGACCTCCTTATTTTGGATGAGCCGACCAACCATCTGGACATTGAAACATTGTCATGGCTGGAAGGCTATTTAAAAGGTTATGATGGCGCGATTTTAATCGTCTCGCATGACCGTTATTTCTTAGATCAAGTCGTGTCGATTGTTTACGAAGTGTCTCGTACAAAAGTGTCGAAGTATGTAGGCAACTATAGTGCTTACTTAGATGAAAAGGCAAAAAACTATGAACGTGATTTAAAAATGTACGAGCGTCAAATGGATGAAAAGGCCAAGCTCGAAACATTTATCCAAAAAAACCTTGCCCGAGCTTCAACTACAAAAATGGCCCAGTCACGTCGCAAAGTGTTGGAGAAGACAAATTGGATGGAATCTCCTGATGGCGATGAAAAGAGTGCCAACTTCGGCTTTACAATTGAGCGCCAAAGCGGAAATGACGTGCTGTCGGTAGATAATTTAACAATCGGTTTTACGGACAAGGCTATTTCCAAAAATATTGGGATGCGCGTCTTTAGAGAAGATCGTATTGCACTTGTCGGTCCAAACGGTGTTGGGAAATCTACCTTATTGAAAACAATCGTTCAAGATATCGAGGCACTGGCCGGGGATATCCGTTACGGTACGAATGTTCAAATCGGCTATTATGATCAGGAGCAGGCGAAACTTCATTCGAATAAAACTGTTCTTAGTGAGCTTTGGGATGAATGGCCATTACTGAATGAAAAGGATATCCGCAACATTTTAGGTCGCTTCCTTTTTAGCGGAGATGATGTTTCGAAAACCGTAAACTCCCTATCAGGTGGAGAAAAGGCGCGACTTGCACTTGCGAAGTTAATGATGCAAAAATCAAATTTCCTAGTACTTGATGAACCGACAAACCATTTAGACTTGGACAGTAAAGAAATATTGGAAAACGCCTTAATCGATTATCCTGGTACACTGCTATTCGTTTCACATGACCGTTATTTCATCAACCGTATCGCTACTAAAGTCGTTGAACTCTCAGGCACAGGTTCGTTTGAGTATTTAGGTGACTATGATTATTATGTGGAAAAGAAAGAGGAACTAGAAGAATTAGCTGCAATGAAAGCCGCAGCAATTGAAAAAAATACGGCTGATTCGACTGTTCAAACAAAGACTACTTCGACGATCGACAAGGACGCAAAAAAAAGAGAACGTCAAATTCGTCGTGCAATTGAAGATATCGAAAAGCAGATGAGCGCCTTAGATGAAAAAATCGCCGTCTTCGAAGAACAACTATGTGATCCTGATATTTATTCGGATCATGAAAAAACATTAACAATTCAGTCTGAACTGAATGATGTAAAAGAACAGCATGAAGTATTTGAAATAGAATGGCTTGAACTAAACGAAGAGCTTGACAATCTATAATTAAAGGAGTGTCCATCAACATATGGACACTCCTTTTTTATATGCACATGAAAAGTCTGTTTCTACACAAACATATTTGGTGTATTGCTATTGTATAATATTAAATCTTTCTATCATCCTATCTACATAATAATCATATATATAGGTCAATACGCCAAATTTCTACAAATTTCTCCACAATTTTATTCACAATACAAATCTAGTAGTATCAACATATCAACATAGTTTTCCACATTATCCACATTTAAAATCAAAGTTATACACATTGCTGTGTGAAAAAGACACTACTATATATAGATAAGTCACATGTTTTCCACAAGTTATACACAGTTTGTGTATAAGTACGCATGTTCGCAAGTTTTTTTGTGGGTATTTAACTTTATCTGTGGATAATTTTCAGAAAAGTTGAACAGTCAATAAAAACTTGTTATAAATGAGATTTATCCATCATAAATTACTAGATTCGACTTTTTTATATTATTGAAAGAAAACAAATTAAGAAAAATTTATTTTCTCTGCAAAAAAAGCATGAGAAAAGGATGTAGTGCCACATCTTTTCACCATGCTTATATACCCTATTTCCAGCTCAAGAGCTCCATCCCTGGGCGCCCATTCATAGCTAAATTCCCACGAACTCCTGCTTCATACATTTCATATGCAGCTGCACCAATCATTGCAGCATTATCTGTACATAATTTTAAAGGCGGTACATAAAATGGAATACCTTCTTCTTTAAACGCATGTTCCAATGCTGTGCGTAGTCCTTTATTGGCTGATACACCGCCAGCTGCAATTACTTGTTTTACCTGAAATTCACGCGCTGCTCGTACTGTCTTACCAGTCAATACTTCCACTACACTGTCTTGGAAGCCTTTTGCAACATGTTCGGCAATGATTTCTTCACCGCGCTGATCCATGTTATGTTTATAATTAATCACTGCAGATTTCAAGCCACTGAAGCTAAAATCGTATGAATCTTCCTCCAACCATACACGCGGGAAAGGAACGGCTTCTGTCGCTTCATGGGCAAGACGATCAATATGAGGACCACCCGGATATGGCATATTCAATACACGGGCTACTTTGTCATATGCTTCACCTGCAGCATCATCACGTGTTTCACCGATAACTTCAAACGAACCATGTTCACGCATGAGGACAAGCTCTGTATGTCCACCTGAAACAACAAGTGCCAACAGCGGAAATTCCATTGGCTGTACTAAATTATTCGCATAAATATGCCCGGCGATATGATGTGTCCCGATTAATGGTAAGCCGTGAACAAAAGCGAAAGCCTTAGCCGCATTAATACCGATTAACAAAGCACCTACCAGTCCCGGTCCTTCTGTTACGGCAACAGCTGTTAATTCCTTTGGTTCCATATTTGCCTGTTTTAATGCTTCTTCTAAAACGATTGTCATTTGTTCAACATGGTGACGTGATGCGATTTCCGGGACAACCCCGCCGAAACGCTTATGACTGTCGATTTGCGATGATACAACATTCGAAATAATCTCTGTCCCATTTTTAATAATGGCTGCTGCTGTTTCATCACAGCTAGTTTCAATTGCTAATATATAGTTATCCATTATAAATTCACCCACATTACTAACGCATCTTCCTGGTTATCTGTATAGTAGCCTTTACGAAGACCTCCATCTTGGAAACCAAGTTTGCGATATAAATTTTGTGCAACAGTATTTGTTACACGTACTTCTAAGCTCATAACATCCATATTTGCTTCTTTCGCTACTCGCATCGCTTCACGCATAAGTGTCTCACCAATACCTTGACCACGTACAGATTGTACAACCGCTACGTTGGTAATCTGTGCTGCATCAATAACGAGCCAAATTCCACAGAATCCGATAATTTCACCTTTATCGTCTTCCGCCACTAAATAATGGGCAAATTGGTTTTCGGTCATTTCGTAATAAAACGAATCCAATGTCCATGGTGTAGGAAATGATGCAAGCTCAATTTTATGAACAGCCTGAACATCATCTATTGTCATTCTGCGATACTGTACCATTAAAGTTGCTCCTTTTTCTGTTCCTTTATCCAATTCGCTTCCGCTTCTGCAATACGGCGATATTGGGGAACAAAAGCATGGACAGCCTCAACTGTCGGTAATGGCATTTGTTGTGCTAAAGCAATTAGTTCGGATGCACGCGGTAAATTCATTGTAAATGGTGCACGGATAGCAGAATCACCTAACACTTGCTGAATTTTTTCCATATACAAATCGACATCTGTCCCGACAAATAATATTGGTCGTTCTAATTGCTGAAGCTTCTGTAATAATCCGTCGATATGGTCATGATGATCTTCAACAATCGACTCCATAGTGTCTGCTTCATATACACCGGCATATACATTTTGACGACGGGCGTCGATTAATGAACAGATTGCATAGTTCGCAACTCGGGCATTTGCAGCCAGTGCTTTTAGGCTTGATACACCTACCAATGGCTTTTGCAATGACCAGGCCAAGGTTTTGGCAAGAGTGACACCAATTCGGACTCCTGTATAAGAGCCGGGACCTTCAGAAACGGCAATCGCATCAATTTGTGCCGGTGTTAAGCCTGCTCTGTTTATAACTTCTTCAATTGCCGGCATTGCACCAACTGAATGTGTCAATTTTATATTTTGCACGACTTCTGCAATTACTTTATTATCTTGTACTATGGCGACAGAAAGCGGTGCATTTGCTGTCTCTATTCCTAACCAAATCATTTTAATAACTCCTCACAAAGACGAACATACTTTTCGCCTATCGGTTTCAATACAAATTTGCGTTTCGTTTCATCAATGCGTGTAATTTCAATTGCTAAACGCTCTTCAGGCAAATCTTCCTGAATAAGATGTGCCCATTCCACAACTGTTACAGCATCCCCATAAAAAATTTCTTCCCAGCCTAAATCTTCATCGCTATCTTCCAGACGATATACATCCAGGTGATTAAGTGGTATACGTCCTACATATTGCTTCATAATAGTAAATGTCGGGCTATTGACCGTTCGCTTTACGCCCAGCCCTTTTGCAAAGCTCTGTGTAAATGTCGTTTTTCCCGCCCCTAAATCACCTTCAAGTGTAATCGTATACTGTGGCTCGACTAAGTCTGCCAGTCTCATCGCAAGTGCTTGCGTTTCTTCCAGCGTATTTATATCTTTTTCAAATATCATCTGATTGCTTCCTTCCACAAAAAAAATCCATTATCTCTAGTTTACTTGAACTGAAGCAATTGTTCAAAATGTATCACTTCTAGATTGGTTCTTACCCAACTACGTTAAAATAAAGTAGCTGTAAAAAAAAGAAAAACACTCATTTTTTCTGAGAAAAAGTGAATGTTTCCGTACTTCTCTTTATTTCCTGACATTGTTTAGGTAATGTAGAAATACTATGAGCATACCCACGTTCAACCTTAAATTTTGCCAATCCCTAACGCTTTGAGTTCCCTTTGCGTTCCACTACTTCTTTTTTTACCAATACATCATCCTCAAATTTTAAGCGATATCCTTTTGTCAGTAAAATTTCATCATTCCATTCATATGTATCGTTATCAATTTGCTGACCGGCTCCTCCGGAAATGCGTACTACTTCTAGATAAGACATCCCTTCTTTTACTTTTTCATACTCTTCTTCATTCATGTATTTTTGCCAAACATATGTATTACTTTCTTCTATCTCTAAAACTTCATCCTGACAAGCTGTTATTAGCATTGTCAGCAATATAAAGAGACAAATAGACAGGAAGACATAAAAAGCCTTTTTATTCATTCTTATCCCCCCTTAATATCCTTATGAAACCATTCCCGAAATTAAGCGGTTCAAACATTACCAATAGGAAAAGGAGAATACGAACGTATTCGCATCCTCCTTTTTGAAATAAACTTAAGTTTCTATATTATTATAATCTTTACTGACTTATATACCGGGAATCCAACCTGGTCTTGACAGAATTTTCTCCATTAAAGGAGCCGGAATTACAGTATCAATTTTTTCATCATAAGACGTTACAACGTTTTCCTCATTCTGTACCTTTTCCACCCAATGCGGCTCGATTAACAAGGCACGACCAAGTGCTACTAAATCTGCACCTAATTGTAATGCTTGTTCTGCTTCTTCACGAGTATAAATTGAACCGACACCAATTAATGGTTTACGTCCATTTAACAAGCTTTGAATTACAGCAATACGATTTTGTTGGCCGTTTTTATAACGATGTGTTTCAGATTTGAAATCTCCAAGTGAAATATGCAAATATGTTAACGGTGTTTCCGCTAATTTATCTACTAATTTAACTGTATCATCCATTGTAATACCATCTTCTTCAGGCTCTTCCGGGCTGAAACGGTAACCGACGATAAACTTTTCATCTGCATATGTGTTTTTAACTTTAATTACTTCATTTACCACTTCCAATGGGAAACGTAATCTATTTTCAAATGTTCCGCCGTATTCATCTGTTCTTTTATTAGTAAAGGCAGAGAAGTACTGTTGAATTAAATACGTATTTGCACCATGAATTTCAACGCCGTCAAACCCTGCTTCAATTGCTCTTCTTGTCGCTTCCGCATAAGCTTTAACCATATCTTTAGTTTCTTCAAGAGTTAATGCGCGAGCTTCTTTTTTCTCAATTGTAACAGCTGTACTCGCACTTACAACATCTCCATTTGGTACTAAATGTTGATATGATTGTCGACCGCCATGATGAATTTGTAAAACCGCTTTAGCACCGCCTTGTTGAATAGCCTGTGCAATTCTTCGCAAGCTTGGAATATAACGATCTTCATGAGCGGCAATTTGTCCTGGGAATGCTTTACCGTTTGCTGCAACGTATGCGCATGCTGTAATGATCATTCCAGCTCCTTCAGCACGTTCTTTATAATATGTGATTTCCTCATCGGAAACAGTATCATCTTCATTTGCAGAGTAGGTTGTCATAGGTGCCATAACTAAACGATTTCGTAGTTCAACCTCTTCATTCAATTTAAACTTTTCAAAAAGTGCTTTCATTACAATTCCTCCCTTTTGCTATGTATGTACTTTAACGAAACTGCATTTTATTTTCAAGTTAGAGGTCCTCATTAATTTAAATACAACAAAAAAACCACTGATTCCTCAGTGGTTTTGCGTGTGCGAAGCGACGTCCTACTCTCACAGGGGGAAGCCCCCAACTACCATCGGCGCTAAAGAGCTTAACTTCCGTGTTCGGTATGGGAACGGGTGTGACCTCTTTGCCATCATCACTTCACTATAGTGGGCTCTAAATAAGCCTATGTAAAGGAATTTTCATTCTTTCAAAACTGGATAAACGTTTCATTGAGTTGTGCAATAAAATGTGGTTAAGTCCTCGACCGATTAGTATTCGTCAGCTGCATGCGTCACCGCACTTCCACCTCGAACCTATCTA
>NZ_FVZN01000003.1 GCF_900168685.1 Solibacillus isronensis
CACCCGTTCCCATACCGAACACGGAAGTTAAGCTCTTTAGCGCCGATGGTAGTTGGGGGCTTCCCCCTGTGAGAGTAGGACGTCGCTTCGCACATGTAAAACCCACTGAGAAATCAGTGGGTTTTTTTGTCGTTTCATTTAAAGAATTAAAATATACTCAACTTTTGCTTTTAAACAATGGTAACTGCAATGTATCCAGAATAGTAATAGAGATAACAAGCAGAATGTAAACGGAGAAAAATAGAATGGAAATGTTTCTTAAATTTTTTAACTTAGCACACCTTATGCATTCAATTTAAAAACGCTCCCTTTAAGAAGGAAGCGCGCTGAATTATTCATCTTGATAGCTTAAAGATTGTTCATGGTATTCAAGAAGAGCCTGAGTTAATTGTTTAGAAAACTTTTCTTCGATATATGCTGCGATGTATAGCTTTTTGTCGACTTCCAATTGCGCAGAACGAAAAAGCTTTTGGAAAAGGGTCGCCTTTATTTGTTGCGAGTACTGTTGAACAGCCTCATTTTGCAAACGGCTGAGCACAATTTGTTCTATTGCCTTTTCTCTAATACGAATTGCGATATCCTCTTTATTCGAAGCCATGATTTCCTCAACCTTCTTTTTCAATTCAGCATTTTCCTGTTCAAGTTTTTTTGTAGCTTCTTGGATCTCCTCCAATCCTTGTGAAGGTTCTGGAGGGAGGGCTTTGATTTCCTGTTTGAAGAAATCATAGTTTAAACTTAGCTGCATTTGCTCAGTTTCTTCGTCTTGTTCCATTTTAAACAAACCTGTCTTCATAATCTGCTCCAGTGCCTGGCTCATGGCATTGAGTCTGTACTCAATATTATCGGGCATTCCTACTTCTGTTGAGGAAGGAGTTCTTTTTTTGATAATATGGCCATCTTTATTAATACGTAACAGCTGCTTTAACCCTTTTACACGATACTCGTCTTTTAAAAGCAATATCATACGCAGTTTTAAAACGGCTTTAAAGTCTAATCGAATAACAGATGCTGTAGTGGGGTTTGACGCTTCACCATCAAAAAGATACTCTTCAAACGGTTTAATATAGTAACGTATCTGAGCATCAGTGACATTAAACCAGCTGGCTACTTCAGGTGTAGAATAGTATTTTTTTTCAATGAGGTTGGACAAATAAGGTTCCGATAAAAAGAATTGTTCAGTTGGTGTTTCTTTAATAACTAAATATAACGGGTCGTCTGCAAAAATTTCTTTAATACGTTTTTCTATCGAAATCGTTTGTTCCATCTTTTCTTCTCTCCTGTTCTACGGGGAATTTTTCTATTCTATGCTTTGCTAAATTTACTTCTCTACTTTTTTCTATTCTTAAAGGTTCGGTTTTATACCAATTTTTTTAAAAAGAGAAAGAAAAGATGTTCTATAAATCAACTAAACAGTTTTTTCCAAAGTTAATAGTGAATTTTAATTAAGGTACTTAAAGGACTATATGATATGGAATCTTTTAAAGATGTGATTGTTTTATTGATAACAGGTACTACTGAAACAGTTCAATTGAAAAACGACGTATATAGGAAACTTCTATTATTATCTTGGACAATTTTATAAGAAGTACGGGTATTCAGAGGAAGATATTAAATATCCATAAAAGCGCGCAGATTCTTTTTTGAAGTATTAATATGAGAAGCTCTTTAATCTTGAGGGAAATGAAAGGACTCAATTTGCTGGTAATTATTAAGAAGCCTTTCTATATTATTTAGAAAGGCCCCTTTTCTATATTACTTTTTAAAAACATTAGGATTGGTAAGACGAATTGATTGGACTTCCCCGCAGTTTGTACAAAATGTATAAACCTTTTCGGATCCAACAAACGAAACTTTACTTTTTCTTAATAACAAGTAATCTGTAGCTTCATCTAATTCTGTACTTCCGCAATTTTTGCATTTTCGTTCCTCAATAGGTGTCATAGTGATTTCCTCCTTTTTTACTTATATAAAGTATATACGTGTATTCTGTAAAAAAGTTACAATTTTTATTAGTTATATTCACTTAACTTCGTTAGTCAGTTTTCCCGTAAAAGAGTTAGGAGCTTTAATTATGAAGAAAGCTTTAAGTTATAAGGTACAAACAGCATAAAATTGGTTTTAGTAATTGTAAGATTAAAGGGATATCAAGATCTACTTTAAAAAGGGGATAAATATAAGGTCATTATATATGAAGAATATTATACTGACTTTTCCTTAGTTAATGATAGAAACACATAATAAACATATTAAGTATACTAAATCAAAAAAAGTTATAAAAAACTATTGCTAAGTGAATAATATCATGATATATTATTATAAGTCGCAACGACGACAATGAATATCGAAAAAACATTTTAAAATAAATGTTGACATAACATTCGGAGAATGATATGATATAAAAGTTGTCACTTGAACGACGCAATGAACCTTGAAAACTGAACAAGCAACGTTAATGAAACAAGCTTCTTAAATGAAGCAAACAATAGATTTCAAATTCTAACGAAGTTGGATCGCTAGCAAAGCAAATGAGCTTTCAAACTACTTTTATGGAGAGTTTGATCCTGGCTCAGGACGAACGCTGGCGGCGTGCCTAATACATGCAAGTCGAGCGGAAATTTTAT
>NZ_FVZN01000004.1 GCF_900168685.1 Solibacillus isronensis
GATTACAAGTCAGTTGCTCTACCAACTGAGCTACACCGGCATTTAAAAATGGTGGAGGATGACGGGCTCGAACCGCCGACCCCCTGCTTGTAAGGCAGGTGCTCTCCCAGCTGAGCTAATCCTCCAATGGGCATTTGCTGATTACTCTTTCGTAACCGCATGTCCTTTCTCTTAAGGACAAGATTTATATTATCATTACTTTTTTTATAATGCAATACCTTTTTTGAAATTATTTTTAAAAAATATATTTATTTCTAATTTTTCCATTTACCAATCGGGATTAATCATGAAAACGTTTACTTAGTATAACGAAATTCTAATATGTTTGACTAATTTTATCAAGACTTGTTTTTAATATTTATAAATCATTCTGATATAATTATTAATATTACTTATAAATATCAAGTATTTTAGAATATACGACTACTTATTTATACATTTTATTGACTAAAGCTGTCAAGAAAATACCCGTATTTGTATTATTATTTTTTAAAGTATTGATAGAATCCACCTCTTAATTATTTCCACTATTGGTTTCTCAATATACTCTTTATCTTTCTATTCTTTTCCTTATCTAGAATGTTTTTTGTTATTCTATAATAATAATTTCCATGTTTAAATGCGCTTAAAATGGTGCAATTTCATTAGCTGGGGTTAATACATACCAAGCTTTTTTTGGATTACACAATTTGAGCGTTAAATCCTTGTTACTAGCTATTAAATTGCTTTTTACAATGTTTTTAGGTGAACCGGAGATTTATATACCCCTATTACATTATTGATGGGAAAACGGTTTAAACAGCCTTCTAATAGAGCGCAACTAAACTTGCATGTTCCCAATTGCCCTTCATTAAATAACTGCAAAATCTCTGCTTCTTTTCCGCTCCTGCCTATTATCTTGTTCTTTCTTAATCCATGCACCTTCCCATATAGTGATCAAGGAAGTATGTCTTTACAGGCAGTAGCAATAAAATAATATGAGTTTAAAGTAGATTCCGATTGTGGGTTAATTGAAGCAATTATATATTTCAACACAGTTTTTTATCTTTATTATAAGACAGCATAATATTGCGTAAGAAATTATTCAGTCCATTAATATAGCTGCATTGTTTATTATCTTAAGAGAGCTTTTAACGCAACCAAAAAAACGCTAAGTACATGTAACAGTACTTAGCGTTTTTCGTTTTTCTATGTATGACCCGTACGGGATTCGAACCCGTGTTACCGCCGTGAAAGGGCGGTGTCTTAACCACTTGACCAACGGGCCGATGGCGGAGACAGAGGGATTTGAACCCTCGCGCCGCTTACGC